>JBKJSU010000129.1:0-13023 GCA_046594415.1 Casimicrobiaceae bacterium
GTGGCGCTGCGGCTCAAGATGGCGGAGGGGTGGCACACCTACTGGCAGAACCCCGGCGACTCCGGATTGCCAACGTCGCTCGCATGGACGCTGCCGCCGGACATGGCCGTCGGCCCCATCCAGTGGCCGGTGCCGCATGCACTGCCCACGGGGCCGCTCGTCAACTACGGCTTCGAAGGCGAAGTGCTGCTGCTGGTGGACCTGCAGGTGGCGGCCGATGCCAAGCCCGGCACCACGCGCACGCTTGCCGCCAAGGCCGAGTGGCTGGTGTGCCGCGAAACCTGCATCCCGGAAGAGGCGCAGCTCGAACTGGTGCTGCCCGTGGCCGAGCGGGCCGACGCCTATCCGCAATGGGGTGCTGCGATCGCCGCCACCCGTGCCGCGATGCCCGGTCCGGCCAAGGGCTGGCTCTTCGCCGCCCGTGGCGACGGCAACAAGGTGATTGTGACGGCCACCGCGCCCGCCAACGCCGCGGCGCCGGGCGACGTGCATTTCTTCCCATTCCAGGAAGGCCGCATCGAACCTGCCGGCAAGCAGACCTTCGTCCGCGATCCCAACGGCACCTTCGTGCTGACGCTGCCGGTGTCCTACCAGCTCGCACCGGACTTCAAACGCGTCGCCGGCGTGCTCTCCACCAGCAACGGTCTCGCCGTCGGCGATGGCCGGGTGCTGGCCACCACGATCGATGTGCCGCTGACCGGCACCGTGGTGGCCGGACCGAAGCCGGTGCAGGCGCCCGCCGCCGCGTCCACCTTCGCGGCACCCGCCAAGCCCGCAGGCGAAGGGCTGTCGCTGGTGCTGGCGCTGGTGTTTGCCTTCCTCGGCGGCATCGTGCTGAACCTGATGCCGTGCGTGTTTCCGATCCTGTCGATCAAGGTGCTGGCGCTGTCCGCGCCCGGGCATTCCAATCTCAAGATGCTGCGCGCCGAAGGGTTGGCCTTTGGCGCCGGCGTCGTCGTCACCTTCGTCGCGCTGGCCGGCCTGCTGCTGATCCTGCGCGCTGCCGGCGAGCAGCTGGGCTGGGGCTTCCAGCTGCAGTCGCCCGCAGTCGTCGCATCGTTGGCCATCCTGTTCTTCGTGCTCGCGCTGAATCTGTCGGGCGCGTTCGAATTCGCCACACTGGTGCCGTCGTCCGCGGCCGGCTGGAGCGCGCGCAATCCCTACGTCAACGCGGCGCTTTCGGGCGTGCTGGCCGTCGTGATCGCATCGCCGTGCACGGCGCCGTTCATGGGCGCAGCACTGGGCTTCGCGCTGGCGCAACCGGCCGCGCTCACGTTGCTGGTGTTCATGGCACTCGGTCTCGGCATGGCGTTGCCCTTTGTGCTGCTCACCTGGTTCCCGGGCTGGCGCCGCGTGCTGCCGAAGCCGGGCGCGTGGATGGAACGCCTGAAGCAGTTCCTGGCCTTTCCGCTCTATGCCACGGTGGCGTGGCTGGTGTGGGTGCTGGGCGCGCAGGTCGACAACGATGCGGTCGTGCGCCTCCTGGTCACGCTGGTCGTGCTGGCGTTCGCGCTGTGGGCCTGGCGCGCCTTCCGCGGCGGCGGTGGCCGCGCCTGGAGCGCGCTTGGCATCGCGGGCTTCGTTGCCGCGGTCGTGGTGGCGGCGCCGCTGTTCAGTCCCGCCATGGACAAGGATGCACCCACGCCGCAGGCGCGTACCACCGTCGGCGCGGTCGATCCGTGGCAGTCGTTTTCCACCGTACGCGTGGACGAACTCGCGGCCGGCGGCAAGCCCGTGTTCGTCGACTTCACCGCGGCGTGGTGCGTCACCTGCCAGGTCAACAAGCGGCTGGTGCTGAACGATCCCGGCATCAAGGACGAATTTTCCCGGCGCGGGGTTGCACTGGTGCGCGCCGACTGGACGCGCCGCGATCCGGCGATCACGCGCGCGCTTGCCGCCTTCGGGCGGCAGGGCGTGCCCGTGTACGTGCTCTACCGGCCGGGCAAGGAGCCGCTGCTGCTGCCCGAAGTCCTGCAGAAGCAGACCGTGTTGGACGCATTGGCCACGCTGTAGGCATCGTCGCGCACGCGTTTTACGATGTGACACCGTAACGCTTCGCTGGAGACCACCATGAACCCGATGTCCGCATTGCGCTGTCTTCCGCTGGTCGTGGCGCTGGCCGCTAGCTCCGCCATGGCCGCCGTCGCCGGTGCGCCGGCCCCCGATTTCACCGTGTCCGACACCACGGGCAAGCCGGTGCGCCTTGCCGATTACAAGGGCAAGTTCGTCGTGCTCGAGTGGACCAACCCGGAATGTCCGTTCGTGCGCAAGCACTACGACAGCCAGAACATGCAGGACCTGCAGAAGGAATTCGGCGCGCGCGATGTCGTGTGGCTGTCGATCAATTCCACCAACAAGTCGAGCGGCGAGTTCAAGACCCCCGCGGAGATGGATGCGTGGATCAAGGCCCAGGGCGCAGCGCCGAAGGCCGCGCTGATCGACGCGTCGAGTGCCACCGGACGGGCGTATGCGGCACGCACCACGCCGCATATGTTCGTCGTCGACCGCGCCGGCAAGTTGGTCTACGCCGGCGCCATCGACGACAAGCGCTCCGCCAATCCGGCCGACGCCAAAGCGGGCAATAACTACGTGCGCGCCGCGCTCAACGAATCGTTGGCGGGCAAGCCGGTGACCGTGGCCAGCACGCAGCCCTATGGGTGCAGCGTCAAGTATTGATGCCTTCGGCGTGACCCGCCATACCGATGACTCTCGAAACCTGGCTCGCCTTTTTCGTTGCTTCCTGGCTCATCAGCCTATCGCCGGGCGCCGGGGTCGTGTCCTGCCTGTCGGCAGGGCTGCGCTTCGGCTTGCGGCGGGCACTGTGGAACATCGTCGGCCTGATCATCGGCATCATGTTCGTGCTGTTCGTCGTCGCCATCGGGCTGGGCGCGTTGCTGGCCACCTCGACCATCGCGTTCACCGTGGTGAAGTGGCTGGGCGTTGCCTACCTGGTCTGGCTTGGCGTCCAGCAATGGCGCGCGCCGGCATTGGCGCTCGATGCCGATGCCGCCGCCAATGTGAAAGCCGGCTCGCGCGGGCAACTCGTGCTGCGCGGCTTTCTCGTCAATGCCACCAACCCCAAGGGTATCGTCTTCATGCTGGCGGTGCTGCCGCAGTTCATCGACCCGGCGCGGCCGCAGGTTCCGCAGTATCTGCTCTGCGGGGCCACGGTCATGTTCACGGATGCCGTGCTGATGACGGCCTACACGGCGTTTGCCGCCCGCATGATGCGCGTGCTGCGTGAGCCGCGGCAGATCCGGGTGATGAACCGCACGTTCGGCGGCCTGCTGGTCGGCATGGGCGCGCTGCTTGCCACATTCAAGCGCGCAGTCTAGCGCCGCCCGCTACATCGGCGGCAGCAGCCCCAGTGCGCGGAAGGCGCTGCGCGCGCCTTCCACGCCGAGCACCCGGCGCGAGACCAGTCCCACGCGCACGGCGGCTTCCACGTTGATCGCGTTGTCGTCGATGAACAGCACGCGGGCCGCGGGCGCGCCCACGGCGTCCAGCACATGCTCGAAGTACTCGGCGTCTGGTTTCAGCTTGCCGACCTGGTGCGATGGAAAATTGTGGTGGAACGACCGGTCGAGCGCCCAGTCGCCCGTGAAGCGCGCCCAGTGCATCGTGTTGGTGTTGGAAACGCTGGCCAGCCGGTAGTGCGGCGCCAGTTCGGCAAGCAACGCATGCGCGCCGGGAAACAGCGCCCGCGGCCAGCCATCGAACGCCTCCAGGAATTGAGCGGGCGCCACGGGCAACGCGAACTCGTCGATCACCCCGACTGCGAACTCATCGCTGCCGATCCTCCCGGTCTCGAAGGCGCGCACCGCCGCGGAATGCAGCCAGCGCCGCCACAGTTCGTCGGTGCTGGCGAGTCCCTTCGACCACTCGAGCATCTTCTCGACGCCGGCCAACTCGATCAGCACGCCGCCCAGGTCGAACAGGATCACGTCGATGTCGGTGTTTTTCATGGCGTCAATGCAAGGCGAGCGTGAGCCCGATGGGAATGAAGATGACCGACAGGACATTGCCGATCAGCACGATGGAGGCCACCTTGGCGGGTTCCTGCTTGAATTGCTCGGCAACCATGAAGTTGAGCACGGCCGGCGGCAGGCAGCCGAAGAGAATCAGCAGTCCCTGCTGCCGGTGGTCGAGTCCCAGCAGCGGCGACAGCAGCGCCGCCATGGCGATGCCGGTGAGGGGGCAGACGAGGCCCCCCACGACGCCGAGATGCCAGTCTTTCCAGCGCACCTCGTAGAGCCGCACGCCCAGCGACAGCAGCATCATCGGGATCAGCGCATCGCCCACCATCTTGATGCCCACGCTGGTCCACTCGGGCAGCGGTGGATGCACCAGCGCAAAGCCGAAGCCGAGAAACGTCGACCACACCATCGGGTTGCGCAGCAGGTTGCCGAACTTCGCGTGGTGGTCGATCATCCACGCGCCCAGCGTGAAGTGCAGCAGGTTGGAGATCGTGAACAGCGCCACCATGGCTGAGAAGCCGGCCTGGCCGAACGCCAGCACCGCCAGCGGCAGCCCCATGTTGCCGCAGTTGTTGAACATCATCGGCGGCACGAAGGTGCGGTGATCGGCGTGCAGCAGTTTCGCGAAGGGCCACGCCAGCAGCCCCGAGCCCAGCACGACGCCGACGCTGCCCAGCATCAGCGGCAGGTTTTCGCCGACGTTGAAATCCTTGCTGGCGAGTGCCGAAAAAATGAGCGCCGGCGCCAGGATCGTCATGCTGATCCGGTTGACGATGGTCATGTCCGGCTTCACGCGGCGCGCGTAGAGATAGCCGACCAGCACCACCAGGAACACCGGCAGGATGATGCCGAGGATGCGTTCGAGCATTGTGTTTGCCGTTCAGCCGCCGCGACCGCGGCCCGCCGTCACAGGATGTACCGCGACAGGTTGTCGTTGCCCGCGATGTTGGCGAGCGTGGCCTCGACGAAGGCGGCATCGATCGTGACGTGCTCGCCGGTGCGGCGCGCCGCGTGGTACGAAAGATCGTCCAGCAGCCGCTCCATTACCGTGTAGAGCCTGCGCGCGCCGATGTTTTCCTGCTTCTCGTTTACGGCGAACGCGATTTCGGCGAGGCGGCGGATGCCTTCCGGCGCGAACTCGAGATGCACCTGCTCGGTGGCCAGCAGCGCCGCGTACTGGCGCGTAAGGCAGGCGTCGGTGGCGGTGAGGATCTTCTCGAAGTCGGACACCGACAGCGGCAACAACTCCACGCGGATCGGAAAGCGCCCCTGCAATTCGGGGATGAGGTCGGATGGCTTCGACAGGTGGAACGCCCCCGACGCGATGAACAGGATGTGGTCGGTCTTGACCATCCCGTACTTGGTGGTGACGGTGGTGCCTTCCACCAGCGGCAGGAGGTCGCGCTGCACGCCCTGCCGCGACACGTCGGCGCCGTGCATCTCCGAGCGCGATGCGATCTTGTCGATCTCGTCGAGGAACACGATGCCGTTCTGCTCGGCGGCGGCGAGCGCGCGCGTCTTGATGTCGTCGTCGTTGATGAGGCGCGCGGCTTCCTCGTCGGTGAGGAGTTTCATCGCCTCCGGCACCGGCATCTTTTTCAGCGTACGGCGCCCCGAACCCATCTGCGCGAACATGCCCTGGATCTGGCTGGTCAGTTCCTCCATGCCCGGCGGCGCCATGATTTCCATGTTCGCCGGCTGGTTCGCCACCTCGATCTCCACTTCGCGATCGTCGAGTGCGCCTTCGCGCAGCATCTTGCGGAATTTCTGGCGCGTGGTCGTGTCGACCGGCTTCATGTCGGCGAAATTGACCTCGCGCGCCGGCGGCAGCAGCACGTCCAGCAGTCGCTCCTCCGCGTTGTCCGCGGCGCGGTCGCGCACCTTGCGGGTCTCGGTCTCGCGCGTTTCCTTGATCGCCACTTCGACCAGGTCGCGGATGATCGTGTCGACATCGCGGCCGACGTAGCCCACCTCGGTGAACTTGGTGGCCTCCACCTTCACGAACGGCGCGTCGGCCAGCCGCGCCAGACGCCGTGCGATCTCGGTCTTGCCCACGCCCGTGGGTCCGATCATCAGGATGTTCTTTGGCGTGATTTCCTGCCGCAATGGCTCGGGTACCTGCTGCCGACGCCAGCGGTTGCGCAGCGCGATCGCCACCGCGCGCTTGGCGGCGTCCTGCCCGACGATGTGCTTGTCGAGTTCGGAAACGATTTCTTCCGGCGTCATGTGCGACGACATGGTGGTTCTCGATGGAGTCCTGGAAATGAAACGGCCGCCCTCGCAAGGGCGGCCGCTCAATTGTACCGGATGGGTCACGACAACACGGGACTCCGTAGGCGAGGCTTCAGCCTCGCTTGGATGACGTGGCGTCGAACCCGCGAGGCTGAAGCCTCGCCTGCGGATTGAACGCCAGGCCGATTGGGCCCGGGGTGTGCGACGTCAGTCCGGAATCGTCAGCGTGTTGCCGGAGAACGTAATCTGGTTCGCGGCAGTGGGTGCAGCCGAGATCGGCGGCACATTGGCCGTGGTGATCAGCGGTGCCGCACCCGGCGTGCCACCGCGCGGAACCGTGCGCACGACTTGTGCCGGTGGCAGCGGCACATTGTTGGTCAGCTGGGCATACACCGCGTCCATCGCCTTGTTGAAGTAGTAATGCAGCGGGATGAACATCGAGTCATATCCCGGGAGCAATGCATTATCGATGAACGTATCGAAGTGCTGGGCATTGGTGACTTCAATATACGAAAGCTTCGAAGCCGCGCCTTCCACGATCTTGTTCTGCCCATAGTACGGCCTCGAGGTAAACGACACCGGGACCAGCGCATCGGCGCGACCATGCACGATGATTGCCGGCTTCCCGCGCAGATTGGCGGTGCGGTAGAGTTCCTTGACGCCTGCCTGCACGCGAACCGTGAAGGGATCGCTGCCTGTCCAGAGCCCGCGCTGACACACCGCGCCATCGATGTTGTAGTCGAGGATTCCGGTCGACCCCGACAAGGACGCGGGACTGTTGAGTGGGCCACCGGGTGCGTCGTTGTTGATGATGTTGATGCCGATGGTTGGCGGCACGCCGTTGCTGGCGCCAAAGCCCTGTGCCAGCGCGTTGGCGCCGATGGTGGTCGGTTTGCCGGTGGCGTCGGTCGCGCCGAACGAGAAGCCGCACAGGTTGTCCTTGACACTGAAACGGCCGTAGGTATTCGAGTACGTCATCGCGATCGCCGGTGTTGCAAACGCATAGTGGGACGCATGCAGCAGGTTCGACTCCGGCTGCCAACCGTAGGCCAGCAGCTGATTCATCGCGTCAGTCGCCAGGTCGGCCGTGGTGGCGCCGGTGACGTACCCCTTGGCCTTCAACGACGCGCAGCGATTGGTGGCGATCGTCGCGTTGACAAACGCGGCACCCGGCGACCCGACGGCCGCCGCGGAGAGCGCGGCGCAAGGCTGCAGGAGGTTGGCGAGCGTGAAGTAGTCGTACAAAGCCTTGCCCGTGCCGGTGGTCGTGACGTTGCCGCGTTTGACGACGAGATTGCCGCCCGGTGCCAAGAGGATGACGGGCTCGCTGACGGCAAGTCCACCGATCAGTCCTTCCGTATCCTGCTCGAGTGCAGCTACTGCCGCGCCGGCGCCGTTGGACACTGACGATGCGATCACGATCGTGTTCGACGGCTTGTACTCAATTTTGGCGGTGCCGTCCGCATTGCGCGCAGCACGCTCTTCGTTCAGGGCGTAGAACGCGAAGCGGATCGTGTTGAGCGTATCGCGCCCCCAGTCCTTTTCCGGGTTCTGTTGCGAATGCGCATGCTTGACCGCGAACCGATTGGGGGTCGCGGCGTTGAACGTCGCGAGTTCCGCAGCCGTCAACGCGGCGGTGTAATTGGAGTTCTTGCCGGCGGCACCCGCGGCGGAACGGACGCCATTCTGGGTGTTGACCGTGTCGGCAGAAAGATCGTGAATGCCGGTTCCGGAACCCTTGTCCGTATACGCAACGACGCAACCGTGTTTCAAGCCCCATTCGCCGGCGCTGCCGATGGCGCCATAGACGCCGCGCGAGCCGGATGACGTTGCGCTCACCATGCAGGCCTTGGCCATGTTGAACGAAGTCGGAATCTGCACCATCATCGTGACGTTCTGCTTGCCCGTGCCGTCGTCGGCATAGGCGATGTATTCGGTGCCGGCAACCTTGCCTTCGCCCAGCGTCGGATTGCCGCTGGTGTCGATATTGGGACCGTACAGCGAACCGTAGCCGCCGTTGGTGGCGATGTCGACAATGGCGCGGTAGTTGTTGTAGATCACGAGCTTGCGCAATTCTGCGGCGGTGGGCGAGGCGGGCACAGCCACTACCGGCGCGGCGCCGGCAAGCCCGGTCTTGCCAAGTCCGGCCGTCAAGAGGTCATCGGTGGTACCGTCGTAGGTCGACTTGGTGACGGTGCCGACGAACGACGGCTTGGTGTTCGATTCGGTCGGGCTGGTATCGTCGCCGCAGCCGGCGAGCATGAGCGCGGCAGCGGAGGCGAGCATGATCGAGCCCGCGCGGTAGAAATTCGGCATTGTGGAATCCCCCTGGATGTGCAGCGCGTCGAAAAGCGCGCCGTGCCGATTCTAGCGCGAAGGTTGGACCAATATTGCTTGATTTGTTGCGTCATGGTTCCCAAGGCCCGCCGCGCACGTGCTGCAAGCGCCGGTATTCGAGCGCCATGTTGGTGCGGTGTGGCACTCCGCGATGGCGGTTCCGTTTCCCCGGGCGCGCCGGAAGTGCCACAATTGACGGCATGAAATCCATTGTTCGAGGCGTCGCCATCCTGGCCGCCGCGGCGTTCGTCGCGGGCTGCAGTTCCACGAAGGGGCCGGCCTACGAGGCCAGCGTCGGCCTTGACGCCCGCATGACGGGCTCCGGCTCCACTGCAACGGGTTCCTTCCGCGTCTACGATGCAAAGGACGGCTCCGGCGTCAACGTGCAGCTCACGCTGATCAACGCGCTGCCCGGCACCTATCTCATCACGTTGCACGAGCGCGGCAACTGCAGGTCGCCCAATCTGTTCTCCGCGGGTCCGGCGTGGGCGCCCCCCGGTTCCGGCAAGACGCCCGCGGACCTGCTGCCCACGTTCTCGACCAATAGCGATGGCGACATGCAAAATTACGGCGCCTTCATCCGCGGCGCGCACGTCGACGGGCCGCAGGGACTGGTCGGCAAGGTGGTGGTGGTCCAGTTCGGGCGTGGGGTGTCCGATGCGGAGCCCGGCCTGCCCAACAAGCGCATGGCCTGCGGCATGCTGGAATACGTCAAGCCGATCTTTTGAAGTCGTTGCGGCGCTCGCAATGCAGGGTGCGGGTATCCTTGCGCTCTTCGCCGGATTCCGGCGACTTCCGGGACCACCATGGGCTTTCTTTCCGACCGCAGGATTCTGATCACCGGAGTGCTGTCGAACCGCTCGATTGCATACGGCGTGGCGCGCGCCTGCCAGCGCGAGGGCGCGACGCTCGCGTTCACCTACGTCAACGAGGACCTGAAGGAGCGCGTCGTCAAACTGGCCGCGGACTTCGGCGCCGTGCCGGTCCTGCGCTGCGACGTTTCGCGCGACGAGGACATCGACGCGCTGTTCGCGACGCTTGGAACGGAATGGGGCGGCCTCGACGGCCTGCTGCATTCCATTGCGTTTGCGCCCCGTGAAGCGTTGGCCGGGGATTTCCTCAATTCGCTCACGCGGTCCGCCTTCGCCATCGCGCACGACATCTCGAGCTACAGCTTCGCCGCGCTGGCGAAAGGCGCGCGGCCACTGCTGCAGGGACGCAACGGCGCGCTGGTCACGCTGACCTACCTGGGTGCCGTGCGCGCGCTGACCAACTACAACGTGATGGGCCTTGCCAAGGCCAGCCTCGAGGCCAACGTCCGCTACCTCGCCGCCGCGCTGGGGCCGGAGCAGATCCGCGTGAACGGCATTTCAGCGGGTCCGATCAAGACGCTGGCGGCGGCGGGCATCGGCGGTTTTTCCAAAATTCTCAACTTCGTCGAAAAATCGGCGCCGTTGCGCCGCAATGTCACGATTGACGAAGTGGGCAACGTGGCGGCGTTCCTGCTTTCGGATCTTGCCAGCGGCATCACCGGCGAAATCACCTATGTCGACTGCGGTTTCTCGACGGTGGCCGCCGGGGTCGACGAGTAGCGCCGGCATGTCCGGTCGCCGCTTCGACGCCGTCATCGTCGGCGGCGGCCACAACGGGCTGACCTGCGCTGCGTATCTGGCTGCGGCCGGCCTTTCAGTGTGTGTGGCCGAGCGGCGCGCGGTGCTCGGCGGCGCAGCGGTCACCGAGGACTTCCATCCCGGCTTTCGCAACTCCACCGCCAGCTATACGGTCAGCCTGCTCGATCCCCAGGTGATCCGCGACTTGCGCCTGGCCGAGCACGGCCTCGTGGTGCGTGAGCGGCCGTTCTCCAATTTTCTGCCGCTGCCGGATGGGCAGTACCTGAAGGTCGGCGGCGGACTCGATGCAACGCAAGCCGAAGTGGCAAAATTTTCCCGCCGCGATGCGGAGGCGCTGCCCGGCTACTACGCGATGCTCGAGCGGGTTGCGGCGGTGCTGCGCGCGATGCTCGGCGTGACGCCGCCCAACATCCGCGCCGGCGGCGCCGCAGACGTCGGTGCCATGCTGGCGTTGCTCGGCACCGCGCGGCACTTGCGGGCGCTGTCACTGTCGGACCGGCGCGATCTCCTCGATCTCTTCACCAAAAGCGCGGGGGATGTGCTCGATCGCTGGTTCGAGAGCGCGCCAATCAAGGCTGCCTTCGGCTTCGATGCCGTCGTCGGCAACTTCGCCAGTCCGTACACGCCGGGGTCGGCGTACGTGCTGCTGCACCACGTGTTCGGCGAGGTCAACGGCAAGCTCGGGCAATGGGGCCACGCAGTCGGCGGCATGGGCTCGATCACGCAGGCGATGGCGCGCGAATGCGAGGCACGCGGCGTCGTGCTGCGCACGCAGGCACCGGTCGCGCGCGTCATCGTCAAGGCGGGTCGCGCGGCCGGCGTCGAGCTCACCGATGGCGACGTGATCGAAGGCAAGCGCGTGATCGCCAACGTCAATCCGAAGCTGTTGTTCGACCAGCTCGTGGCGCCGGAACACGTCGACGCCGATTTCCTTGCGCGCATCGCGGCGTACCGCTGCG
The DNA here is from genome assembly GCA_046594415.1 of Casimicrobiaceae bacterium. Lineage (GTDB taxonomy): Bacteria > Pseudomonadota > Gammaproteobacteria > Burkholderiales > Casimicrobiaceae > VBCG01. Next base: position 11,137 of record JBKJSU010000129.1, read on the forward strand.
GCTCGGGCACGTTCAGGATGAACGTCGCGCTGTCGGCACTGCCCGATTTCGCGGCGTTGCGCGGGAGCAACGCGCAGCCGCACCACAGCAGCGGCATCATCATGGCGCCGTCGCTCGCCTACATGGAGCGGGCGTATTTCGATGCGAAGACGCATGGCTGGTCGAAGGCGCCGATCGTCGAAATGCTCATTCCGTCGACCGTGGACGATTCGCTGGCGCCCACCGGCATGCACGTGGCGAGTCTCTTCTGCCAGCACACGCATCCGGATCTTCCGAGCGTGCAACCCGGGCGCACGTGGGACGATGCGCGCGAGGAGGTGGCCGACCTGATGGTGGCAACCGTCGACGGTTTTGCGCCGGGGTTCGCCGCGAACGTGCTCGGCCACCGCATCCTGTCGCCGCTCGACCTCGAGCGCGAATTCGGCCTGATCGGCGGCGACATCTTCCACGGCGCGCTGTCGCTCGACCAGTTGTTCTCCGCGCGGCCGGTGCTGGGCAACGCCAACTATCGGATGCCCGTGCGCGGGCTCTACCTGTGCGGCGCGGGCGCGCATCCCGGCGGCGGCGTCACCGGCATCCCCGGACGCAACGCGGCACGCGAAGTCATCAGGGACGCGCGCCGCCGCAGGCACTGACATGACCAGGGCCGACAATCTTGCCTTCCTGCTGGCGCGCACGGCGCGCAACTGGCCGCGACTGCCGGCCGTGGCGCTGGGCGATATCGTGCTGCACGACTATGCCGCGCTGGCGCGCCGCGCGGCGGGACTTGGCGCAGCGATGCGCAACGCGGGCCTCCTGCCCGGCGAGCGCGTGGCCATCGTGTCGCGCAACACGCCGGCCTACATCGAGACGTTGTTCGCCTGCTGGTGGGTGGGCCTGACGGCGGTGCCGGTCAATGCCAAGCTGCACGTGAAGGAACTGGCGTTCGTGCTGGCCGACAGCAGCGCCCGCTGGGTGTTCGTCGACGACGCTTGGGCCGCTGCGCTGGCGGGCGAAGTCGACGATGTCCCGACGCTGGAGCATGTGCAGGTGTTCGGTGACGCGCGCTATGAACAGATGGTCGCGACGGCGGGCAGCGCCGACCCCGACGCAGTGGCGCCCACGGATCCCGCGTGGCTCTTCTACACCAGCGGGACCACCGGGCGTCCCAAGGGCGTGGTGATTGCGCATGCCAACCTGCACGCGATGACAATGTGCGTCCTGGCCGACGTGGAGGCCATCGCGCCAGGCGACGCCATCCTGCACCCGGCACCGCTGTCGCACGGGTCGGGGCTCTATGTGATTCCGCATGTCGCGCGCGGCGCGGTGAACGTGATACCCGCGTCGGGCGGCTTCGATCCGGCGGAGATCGTGACGTTGCTGGCACGCTGGGAGAACGCGTTGTTTTTTGCGGCGCCGACGATGCTGAAGCGCTTCGTCACAGCGCCGGCGCTGGAGCAGGCGCGGCTCGATCGGCTGAAGTGCATCGTCGTGGGCGGCGGCCCCATGTACGTGGAGGACTGCAAGGCCGCCGTGGCGGTGCTGGGACCACGCCTAGCGCAGATCTATGGCCAGGGTGAAACGCCGATGACGATCACGGCGATGGATCGCGCGCTGCTGGCCGACGCCGTGGCGCGTGGCGACGAGGCGCGGCTCGCCTCGGTGGGCTGCGCGCAAACGGGCATCGAGCTGCGCATCGGGGGTGCCGACGACGCGGCGTTGCCCGCCGGCGAAGTTGGCGAAGTGCTGGTGCGCGGCGCGACGGTGATGCAGGGCTACTGGCGCAATCCAGAAGCCACGATGCAGACGCTGGCCAACGAGTGGCTGCACACCGGCGATCTCGGCGCAGTGGATGCCGATGGCTTCCTCACGCTGAAGGACCGTTCGAAGGATCTCATCATCAGCGGC
>JBKJSU010000162.1:0-2555 GCA_046594415.1 Casimicrobiaceae bacterium
CAAGTGCGAGATCGGGCCGTACCAGTCCCCGATGGAAGACGGCATGCAACACTTTCACGAGTACTATCGTCGTGAGATGGAAGCGCACCTCGGCCATCGGTAGCAGCCGCGTTGCCAAGGCGCCGCCCGCGACGGCGCCCCCTTCACCTACGATTGCACGCCACCTCCATGCTCAATACGCTGGCTTCCACCGCTGCCTTGGCCGCGATGCTCGACGATCCCGCGCTCGTGCTCTGCGACGTGCGCCACGATCTCGGGCGCCCTGAAGCCTGGGGCGAGGACCAGTTCCGCGCCGGACACATTCCCGGTGCGCGCTTTGTCCATCTCGATCGCATGCTGTCCGGACCGCTGACGGGCACCAACGGCCGCCATCCGCTACCCACGCCCGAGGTTGCGGCCGCGACCTTTGCGCGACTGGGGATCGACGGCAGCAAGCAGGTCGTCGCCTACGACCAGGGTCCGGGCGCCTATGCAGCGCGGCTGTGGTGGATGCTGCGGTGGCTGGGGCACGATGCCGTGGCCGTGCTCGATGGCGGCTTTGCCAAGTGGACCGCCGAGAAGCGGCCGCTCGAAACGGCCGACAAGCCCTTCGCGCCTGCGGCGTTCGCGGTGCGCAAGGTCACGCCGCACATCAATGCCAGCGGCGTGCGCGCCAGCATCGCGCGCCGGACACTGCTGCTGGTGGATGCGCGCGGCGCGGAGCGCTATCGCGGCGAAACGGAACCACTCGACCCCGTCGCGGGCCATATTCCCGGCGCGCGCAACCGGCCGTTCACCGCCAACCTCGATGCGGCCGGCACATTCAAGTCCCCCGCGACGCTGCGCGCCGAGTGGGACGCGGTGCTCGACGGCACTGCGGCGGACCTCGTCGTGCATCAATGCGGCTCGGGCGTCACCGCCTGCCACAACCTGCTGGCAATGGAAGTGGCGGGCCTGCACGGCACGCGCCTTTATCCCGGGTCGTGGAGCGAATGGTGCGCGGATCCGGCACGGCCGATGGTCAAGGGCCCCGGCTGATCAGCACCCGCGAGTTGCGCTGACCTGCGCGGCACCTCACGCCGGAGCGGGGTCGAGCGCCAGCGGCCACGCCCCGAGTTCGCGATAGACGGGGCCTTCCGGACCCAGATCCGAGGCGATCAGGCACAGCCGGTCGGCCGGCCAGCGCACCGGCTCGCAGCGCGCGCGCGGTTGCACCTGCACGCAGCGGCGGGCAAGCGTGACGTGCGGGCGGAAGGCGCGCGCCTCCAGCGCGAAACCGGCGGTGGCCAGTGCCGTCCCCAGTGTGCCGTGCAGCGCCAGGATGGCGGGGGGCACCACCGAGGGCGCCGCCCACGCCACGCCCGAGGCGCGCCATGCGCCCAGCGCGTCGAATACGAGTACGCCTCCGGCCCGCGGCATGCCGTCGCCCACCTGATGCAGCGCGGGCAACGCGGTGGCGGGGATGGCGCCCAAAAAGGCCAGTGTCAGGTGCAGGTGGTCGGACGAAACGGCGCGCCCGCGGGAGCGCCGCGCCACGTTGCGGGCAAGGTCGCCAAAGGCCGCGCGAACCGCGGCACTGGGCACCAGCGCAAAGAACAGGCGTGACGGCTCGCCAACGTCAAGGTCGTTGCGTGGCACCGCGGGAGCGACGACGGGTGCATCCATGGAGCGTCAGACCGCAAACCGGGGCCGGGGTTCGCGGACAGGGACGCATGCCCGGGCGCCGGAAACGCCGACGCCGCGAGGTCCCCGCCCGTGGCGGGGTTCGCGGCGTCGGCGCGCAAGGCCAGGAACGGGTGGGTCAGGCCACGTGCAGATCGGCCTTGGGCGGGTCGAAGAACTGCTCGTCCTCGGTCGATCCCTTGAGCGCGGTGGTGGACGCCCCACTGCCTTGCACCGTCTGCGTCACGGCGTCGAAGTAGCTGGTGCCCACTTCGCGCTGGTGCTTGACTGCGGTGAAGCCCTTGGACACGGCGGCGAACTCGGCCTCCTGCATCTCGACGAAGGCGGTCATCTGGTTGCGGGCGTAGCCGTGCGCCAGGTTGAACATCGAGTAGTTGAGGCTGTGGAAGCCCGCCAGCGTGATGAACTGGAATTTGTAGCCCATGGCGCCCAGCTCGCGCTGGAAGACGGCGATGGTGGCATCGTCCAGGTTCTTCTTCCAGTTGAAGGAGGGCGAGCAGTTGTAGGCCAGGAGCTTGCCCGGGAACTTGGCGTGGATCGCTTCGGCGAAGGCGCGCGCGAAAGCCAGGTCCGGCTTGCCGGTTTCGCACCAGATCATGTCGGCATACGGCGCATAGGCGAGGCCGCGCGAGACCGCCTGATCGAGGCCGTTGCGGGTCTTGTAGAAGCCCTCCTGCGTGCGCTCGCCGGTACAGAACGGCTTGTCGATGTCGTCGATGTCGCTGGTGACGAGGTCGGCCGCTTCCGCATCGGTGCGGGCGAGGATGATCGTGGGCACGCCCATCGTGTCGGCGGCGAGACGCGCGGCGATCAGCTTGTCGACGGCTTCCTTCGTAGGCACCAGAACCTTGCCGCCCATGTGGCCGCACTTCTTGACCGACGCCAGCTGGTCC
>JBKJSU010000497.1:0-2513 GCA_046594415.1 Casimicrobiaceae bacterium
TTCCAAGGCGTCCAATTTCGAGCGCTTCATCCACGATGTCGCGGGCGGCGATACCGGTCGCGTGCGCGCGCTGTGGGCCGATGTGGCCTCCGGCAAGGGCTTCGATCTCGCCGGCACGCCGCTATGGGACGCCGTGCGCGCGGCCAACTTCGTGTCCGGGCGCAGCACCCATGCGGACCGCATCGCCACGATCCGCGCCGTGCATGCGCGCTTTGGCGTCATCGTCGATCCGCATACTGCCGACGGCGTGAAGGTCGCGCTCGAACATCGCGATCCGGACGTGCCACTGGTGACGATCGAAACGGCGCTCCCGGCCAAGTTTGCGGCCACGATCAGCGAAGCGCTGGGGCAGGACGCGCCGCGCCCCGTGGCGCTGGCCGGGCTGGAGGCACTGCCGCAGCACTTCACGGTGCTGCCCGCGGCGGTCGCCGCGATCAAGGCGTTTGTCGACGGGAATGCAGCCCGGGCGTGATGCCCGGCGCTGTGGACATGCGGCACGCCCTGGCCGATCTGCTGCGCAACCTGCGCGCCGGGATGCGCCTTGCGTTCTTCCGTCCGGTGGCGCGTCTTGCCTTCCGGATCGACCTGCCGCAATTGCTGCTGCTGTTCCTTCTGTCGGCGTTGATCGGCGTGGTGGGCGACGCCCTGCGGGTGGATGCGCCTCGCGTGTTTTCGCTGTTCGGTGCCGGTTCCGAGCTCTATTCCGGCGCACTGCTGCTGTTCACGGCGGCGCTGGTGGCGCTGCTCAACCGGCAGCGCGATCTCGCACTGGCGATCCCGGTAATCGTGCTCGCCTCGATGCCCGTCGTGCAGGTGCTGCATTACACGCTGATCGTCGCAGCCTCGAGGCCGGAGGGTCTGCCTCTAGCGGACCTGCTCGAGAACTTCATCGTCCTCTGGATCGTGGTGGTGCTGGTGCGCAGCGTCGCTGTCGCCTTTTCGCCGCCGCCGGTGCACGCCTGGCTGCGCGCGATTGGTGCCGGCCTGCTGCTGGGCGCGCCGATCTGGTTCGCCAACGCACTTGCGCCCAACGCCCCGTGGTGGAATGACGATGGGCCGCGCACATCCGCCGGCGGTGGCATGAACGCGGGTAGCGAGGCCGTGCTGGCCACGCAGGGGTTCATCCTCAACCAGGCACTCGATGCCTTGCAGCAGGAGCGGCCCGGACGCGCGGACCTCTACTTTGTCGGGTTCGCGCCCGATGGCCGCGACGACGCGTATCGCTCGGATGCGGAGGCCGCGCAGAAAGTCATGGACACCCGCTGGGGTACTGCGGGACGGTCGGTGTTGCTGCTGAACAATCCGGAGACGCTGATTTCCGCGCCGTTTGCCACCGTCACCAACCTGCGCGAGACGTTGAACGAAATCGGCAGCATCATCGATCCGGATGACGACGTGGTCATGGTTTACCTTGCCGGCCGCAGCGGGCGCGACCATCGGCTGGACGCGTCGCAACCACCGCTTTCGCTCGTGGAATTGTCGCCCCTCGGATTGAAGCAGCTGCTGGACGACGCCGGGATCAAGTGGCGGATCATCGTCGTGGCCGCATGCTATTCGGGCGGGTACATCGAACCGCTCAAGAATGAAAACACGCTGCTCATCACGGCGTCGCAGGCTGATCGCGAGTCGTTCGGTTGCGGCGATCGCCGCGATGCTACTTTTTTCGGCGATGCCTTCTTCGCGCATGGCGTGGGCAAGAGCGACGGCCTCGAGGCGGCGTTCGAAGTTGCCCGGGAGCGCGTCGCCGCACGCGAACGCGAGGCGGGCTATGCGCCCCCCTCGAATCCGCAGATTCATGTGGGCAGCGAGATCGCGGAGAAGCTGAAGGCGGTGCAGAAGCGTGGCGGCGGCGGGACAACCGCCCGCGCATTCGTGGCGCCGCCACGCGGCTAGCCGCCCGGTCTACACTGCGCCATGGCTGCTTCCGTCAGCGTTCGTTCCCTCGAGCACGCCTATGGCGCGCACCGCGTGGTGCGCGGCATGAGCTTCACGCTCGAGCCCGGCAGCATCGGCTGCCTGCTCGGCCCTTCAGGCTGTGGCAAGACCACCGTACTGCGCTGCCTCGCCGGGTTCGAGCCGGTGCAGGGTGGCGAGATCAAATTGTCCGACCGCGTGGTGTCGCGTCCCGGCCTTCAGGTGCCACCGGAAAAGCGCGGGGTAGGCATGGTGTTTCAGGATTACGCGCTGTTTCCGCATCTCGACGTGGCGCGCAATGTGGCCTTTGGGTTGTCGCTGCTGACCACCGAGGACGCTGCGCGCCGTACGGCATTGATGCTCGACCTAGTGGGCCTGTCCGCGGTGGCAAAGGTGTATCCGCACGAATTGTCGGGCGGGCAGCAGCAACGCGTGGCGCTGGCGCGCGCGCTGGCGCCGGGACCTGACCTGCTGCTGCTCGACGAACCTTTTTCCAATCTCGACTTCGACCTGCGCGAGCGGATCTCGATCGAGATGCGGTCCATCCTCAAGGCCGCCGGCGCCACCGCCATCCTGGTCACGCACGACCAGCACGAGGC
>JBKJSU010000522.1:0-5000 GCA_046594415.1 Casimicrobiaceae bacterium
GGTGAACGGCCCAACGGTGTTCGTAATCCACAAAGACATGGCAAAACGCATGCCAGCCCCTGCGATTGCGGCTTGCGCCCTCGCCGAAATCCTCATACATTCTCGGCAACCCGGCGCCCAAAGTAAAGAAATCACATGCCGGTATCGGGGTTCAGGGCGCAAAAACCGCCCGAATCGGCACAAAATGCTGTAATTCGCCGCCGCGGACCCCGTGGGCGGGCGCCAGCACACCCCGGATAACATCCATGATCCTAAGCATGACCGGTTTCGCGGCCGTAGCCGCCGAGTTGCCCGGAGTGACGCTGGCCGTCGACCTGCGCTCGGTCAACCACCGTTTCCTCGACGTCACGGTCAAGCTCCCGGACGAGCTGCGGGCCATCGAACCGGCACTGCGCGAGAAGCTCTCGGCCGCCCTCAAGCGCGGCAAGGTGGAGTGCCGCGTGGCCATGAATCGCCCCGCCGGCGGTAACGCGACACTGGCCGTGGACACCGGTCGCGTGGCCCAGGTGGCCGCCGCCGCGGCCACGGTCGCCCGCGAGGTGCCCGGCGCGTCGCCGCTGACCGTCCACGAAATCCTGCGTTGGCCGGGTGTCATGGCCGACGCCTCCGCGCCCCCGGCGGCACTGGCGGAGCAGGTCACGGACCTCATTGCCGCGGCCCTGCGCGACCTCGACGCCGCGCGCTCGCGCGAGGGCGCCAAGATCGCCGCCATGCTCGACGCCTCCTGCGACGGCATCACCGCGCAGGTGGCCCGGGTCACGCCACGCATCCCCACCATTCACGCCGCCTTCAACGAACGGCTGGCCACCCGGCTGCGCGATGCCGGCCTCGACCCGAACGAGGACCGGCTGAAGCAGGAACTCGCCATCTTCGCCACCAAGATCGACGTGGCCGAGGAACTGCAGCGCCTCACCGGACACGTGACGGAAGTCAGGCGCGTGCTGCGCGCCGGCGGCAGTGCCGGCAAGCGCCTCGATTTCCTGGCGCAGGAGCTGCACCGCGAAGCGAACACGCTGGGATCGAAGTCGGTGGATGTCGAGGTGTCGCAGGTCTCGCTCGAATTGAAGGTGCTGATCGAGCAGATGCGCGAACAGGTGCAGAACGTCGAATAGGAGGTGCTCCTTGCATTTCCATTACGACCACGAAAAATTCGAGGGTTACCCGTTTCCGCGCGAAAGCGCGAACATTCGCCAGATGCTCGGCCGGCGCGGCGAGGTGTGGCCCCCGGAGAGCGGTACCGAAACCCTCTCGGTGATAAGGACAGCATGACGCAGCCGACCATCATTGCCACCAAGGCGCCCCCCGCGTCCGGTTGCCTCTTCGTGCTTGCAGCCCCTTCCGGCGGCGGCAAGACCAGTCTCGTGCGCGCGCTGCTCGAGCGCGAGGGCGGCATCCGCCTGTCTGTGTCCTACACCACGCGCCAACCGCGTCCCGGCGAAAAGGACGGGGTCGACTATCACTTCGTCGACGCGGCGCGGTTCATGGCGTTGAAGGCCGCCGGCGAGTTCCTCGAGCATGCGCACGTCCATGGCAACTGGTACGCGACTTCCGCGGTGTGGCTGCGCCAGGAGGTGCAGCAAGGCCACGACATGCTGCTCGAGATCGACTGGCAGGGTGCCCGCCAGGTGCGGAAGTTGATGCCCGAAGCCGTGCACATCTTCATCCTGCCGCCATCGCTCGCCTCGCTCAAGGAGCGCCTCGAAAAGCGCGGCCAGGATACGCCCGAGGTGATCAGCCGCCGGCTGGAGGCCGCGCGCGAAGAGATGCGGCACTGTGGAGAATTCGATTATGTTATTATGAATCAGGACTTTGCGAGAGCGGTCGACGATCTTTCCGTGATCGTGCGCGCGGCTCGGCTGACCGCCACGCGGCAGCAAGTGCGCCACGCGGCGCTGCTCGCAGATTTATTGCACACCTGAACCGGAGTCACACCATGGCGCGTATCACCATCGAGGATTGCCTGGCCCGCATCCCCAACCGTTTCGAATTGACGCTGGCCGCCACCAATCGCGCGCGGCAGATCACTTCCGGCGCAACGCCGCTCGTCGATGCCGATCGCGACAAACCCACGGTGATCGCGTTGCGCGAAATGGCGGCCGGCAAGATCGGCATCGAGATGCTGACGAAGTCCGCGCCCATGCTGCCGACCAACCCGTAGAGTTGACCTTTCCCGATCCCGGACCCAAGTCCAACGTATGTCCGAGATCGCGGAGTTCACCAGGCACCTAGGCAACTACCTGCCTGCGCCCGATGTGGCGCTGGTGTCGCGCGCCTTCGAATTCTCCGAGTCGGCGCACCGCGGCCAGTTCCGCAAGTCGGGCGAGCCGTACATCACGCATCCGCTCGCGGTGGCCACCATCCTGGCGCAGTGGCGGCTCGATGCGCACGGGCTTGCCGCCGCGCTGTTGCACGACGTGATGGAGGACACGTCGGTGTCCAAGTCCGAACTCGAGTCGACGTTCGGCAAGCCCGTGGCCGACATGGTCGACGGTGTGTCCAAGTTGGACCAGATTGAGTTCACATCGCGTGAGGAAGTCCAGGCCGAGAGCTTCCGCAAGATGCTGCTGGCGATGGCGCGCGACGTGCGCGTGATCCTGATCAAGCTCGCCGACCGTCTGCACAACATGCGCACGCTCGACGCGATGGCGCCGGCGCATCGCAAGCGCATCGCGCGCGAAACCATCGACATCTACGCGCCGATCGCCAATCGCCTTGGCTTGAACGCGCTGTTCCTCGAATTGCAGGACCTGTCGTTCAAGCACCTGCACACGATGCGCTACCGCGTGCTGGCCGGCGCCATCAAGGCCGCGCGAGGCAATCGCCGCGAGGTGATGAACAAGCTGCTCGACGTCATGCGCGAGGGGCTCGCCAAGGCCAACCTCATGGCGGTGGTCACCGGGCGCGAGAAGACGATCTATTCCGTCTACAAGAAGATGCGCGAGAAGCGCTACACGTTCGCGCAGGTGTTCGACATCTATGGGGTGCGCATCCTGGTGGCCGACCAGACCGCGTGCTACGCCGCGCTGGGCGTGCTGCACGAGCTCTACAAGCCCATCCCAGGCAAGTTCAAGGACTACGTCGCCATCCCCAAGGCCAACGGCTACCAGTCGCTGCACACGACCCTGTTCGGGCCCTTCGGCACGCCGCTCGAAGCGCAGATCCGCACGCACGACATGCATCGTGTGGCCGAGGCCGGCGTGGCCGCGCACTGGCTTTATAAAGCGGGCGGCGAACTCAACCTGCTCGAGGCGCAGAAGGAAACCTCGCGCTGGCTGCAGAGCCTGCTGGACATCCAGTCCGAGTCAGGCGATTCGAAGGAGTTTCTCGAACACATCAAGGGCGATCTCTTTCCCGACGAGATCTACGTGTTCACGCCCAAAGGCAAGATCATGGCGCTGCCGCGCGGCGCCACCGCGGTGGACTTCGCCTACGGCGTGCACACCGACATCGGCCATCATTGCACGGCCGCGCGCATCAACTACGAGCTGCTGCCGCTGCGCACCGAGCTGAAGAACGGCGATCACGTCGAGATTCTCACCTCGCCCACCGCGCGTCCCAATCCATCGTGGCTGTCGTTCGTGGGCACCGGCAAGGCGCGCTCGCGCATCCGGCACTACTTGAAGGGCCTGCAGCAGAAGGAATCGGCGGCGCTGGGCGAGCGGCTGCTGAACCAGGCACTGGCTACGCTTCGCGTCGAACCCGAGGCAATCACGTGGGATCGTTGGGAAGCGCTGGCCAAGGAATACGACGCCAAGAGTCAGCTCGACATCCTCGCCGACATCGGACTCGGCAAGCGCCTGTCGTTCGTCGTCGCGCAGGCGCTGACCAAGGTCGCCGGCAAGCCCGATGACCCGGCGACCGTCAACTCGAAACCCGGCGCGCTGACGCTGCGTGGCGTGGAAGGGGTGGCCATCCAGTACGCCAAGTGCTGCCGGCCAATTCCCGGCGACACTGTCGTCGGCCAGTTCCGGCGCGGGCAGGGATTGCTCGTGCACACGCGCGAATGCATCACGCTGAAAAAGCAGCGGCACGATCCGGCGGAACTGGTGGATGTCGAATGGTCGCCCGAGGTGACGGGCGTGTTCGAGACCGGCCTGCGCCTGCTGGTGGCCGACCGCCGCGGGTTGTTGGCGGACCTTGCGACCTCCATCGCGGATGCCGATGCCAACATCGATGCGGTATCGATGGAGCGCCCCGACGGCGGCGACGTACTGGCGATGTTCTTCGCCGTGCAGGTGCGCAACCGGCATCACCTGGCGCAGGTGATTCGTGCGCTGAAGCACATCCCGGATGTGAAGCGGGCGCTGCGCGCGCGGACCTGAAGTTTTGCCGCGCCCGCGCAGTGTCGCGGCCCCACGGACAACGAAACGGCGAAACGGAGGGCTTTAGGCAGCCTGCCCCGTCAACACCTTCTGCAGTTCGCCGGTTGAATACATCTCGCGGACGATGTCGCAGCCGCCGACAAACTCGCCGTTGACGTAAAGCTGCGGAACCGTCGGCCAGTTGGCATGCTGCTTGATGCCTTCGCGGAGGTCGGCGTCGGCGAGCACATTGACCGAAAAATAGTCGTTGACGCCGCAACGCTTGAGGATCTCGGCCACCGTCGCGGAAAACCCGCACTGCGGGAATTGCGGCGTGCCCTTCATGTACAGCACGACACTGTGCTTCGAAAGCTGCTCGCTGATCGTTTCTTGAACCGTGCTCATGGGAGGCTCCGGGAAATTGCGCCAAACCGGGATTTTACCCCCGTCCGGGCCGGACCGCAGTTACGCCTCGCGTTGTCGAGGCGGCGCCGGTCGCGCGTCTATTCCTTGACCGCCCCAGTCAGGCCCGACACGTAGTACTCGACGAAGAACGAATACAGCACCGCCACCGGCAGCGAGCCCAGCAGCGCGCCGGCCATCAGCGAGCCCCAGTGGTAGACGTCCCCCTCCACGAGCTCGGTAATGACGCCCACCGGCACCGTCTTCACTTCGGACGATGAAATGAACGTCAGCGCG
>JBKJSU010000558.1:0-5284 GCA_046594415.1 Casimicrobiaceae bacterium
AGCTCCTCGCGGTCCTCGGGCTCGCGCGTGAGGAGCGCAGTAAGGCGCTCGAGCAGCGACGGACGGGCCGGTGCGGCTTTGTCGTCGCTATCCATCGGCATAGGGGTCGGCCACCCGCAGTCTGGCGAGGATGGCGGTTTCGCGCGCCTCCATCAGGTTGGCATCGGTGGCGCGTTCGTGGTCATAGCCTTGCATGTGCAGCATGCCGTGGACCACCAGATGGGCGTAGTGCGCGGCCAGTGTCTTCCCTTGCGCGTCCGCTTCCTTCCGCACGACCGGCGCGCACAAGACGATGTCGCCTGCCTGCGGTTTCGCATCATCGTACACGAAGGTCAGCACGTTGGTCGCATAGTCCTTGCCGCGGAATTCAGCGTTGAGCGCCCGCCCTTCGATCGCATCGACGAAGCGCACCGTCACCTGCGCATCGTCCAGCAGCGCGGCACGCACCCAGCGGCGAATCTGCGCGCGCGTCGGTAGTTCCGCCGCGTTGCTCGCAAATTGCACCGAAAGGGAGAGGGCGGGCGGCTTCTTCGCCGCCGGGCTGCGCGTCACGCGACGGGCGACCGGGCATAGGCCAGCAGTCGCTCGAACAACGGCAGCACGAACGTATCGGGAAGGTCGAGCAGGTTGTCGCCGACATTGAATTCAGCCATCGCGTGACCGGGAAGCCCGGCAGCCGAGAATCGGGGCGCGATCCAGATGCGATTTTCGAGGGCGATGCGATCCCGGGCCGCGGTGAGCGCATCGGCATCGCCTGCAATGTGGAGGTGGAACATGTTGACCTGCGGCGGCGACGGCAGCACGGTGACGCCGGGCATGGCCGCGAGGCCGGCGGCCAGCGCCACCGCGCGAGACCGCAGCGCGGGCATCCGCGCCAGCGCGTCGTCGAAGCGCATGGCGGCCGACGCGACGGCAGTATGCAGCTGCACCAGCGTGCCGCCGTGGCGCCGGCGCCAGACGCGCGCTGCACGCACGAATGCGGCGGGTCCCAGCAGCATGGCACCCGAGAGCGCGCCGATGCCCTTGTAGAGCGACACATAGACCGAGTCGAACAACGCGCAGATCTCGGCATGGGTGCGCGGCGCATAGGCTTCGCGTGCCTCCCAGAAGCGCGCGCCATCCATGTGCAGCCGGACGCCGCGGGTCCGCGCGAGGGCGGACAACGCCACCAGCTCGTCCCATGTTGGCAACTGGCCGCCGATCTCGCGGGCAGGCAGTTCCACCAGCAATGCCGCGAGCCGCTCCGGGCAACGCTCGAGATCGGCGGCAAGCGTGGGGTGCGTGCGCGCGCCCAGCAGCGTGGCGTCGAGGCCATGCAGGCGCGCATAACCGCGTTCTTCGTGCAGTTCGAGGTGCGACGTGGGGTGCATGCCCACATGCGCGACGCCAGACTCCTCGGCCCAGATCCGCAGCGCGATCTGCTGGGCCATCGTGCCGCTGGGCATGAACACCGCCGCTTCCATGCCGGTGAGCGCCGCGATCTTCGCTTCGAAGGCCTCGATCAGCGCGCCCTCGCCGTAGCGGTCGGGGCGATGACCATGTTCGCGGCACCATTCGCCGACGCGGATCAACTCTTCGCCCGGGTCGCTTTCGCGATAGCCGGGGACGATGCGCGTGCACTGTCCGCGCAATGCATCCGTTTCCTGTGCCGTCAGCGGCAGCGGGGCCTTGCCCATCAGCGCGGCGAACGATCGGCAGGCGGGTTCTTGATCGCGTCGCTATCGTAGGCGTCGATGATCTTCTGCACCAGCGGATGCCGGACCACGTCGGCGCTGGTGAAGTGACGAAACGCAATGCCGCGCACGCCTGCCAGCACCCGCGCCGCCTCGACGAGGCCGCTCTTCTGCCCGCGCGCCAGATCGATCTGCGTGACGTCGCCGGTGATGACGGCCTTGGCGCCGAAGCCGATGCGCGTCAGCGCCATCTTCATCTGTTCAGGTGTGGTGTTCTGTGCCTCGTCGAGGATGACGAAGGCGTGGTTCAGCGTGCGCCCGCGCATGTAGGCCAGCGGCGCCAGTTCGATCGTGGTGCGCTCGAGCAGGCGCGCCACTTTCTCGAAGCCCATGAGGTCGTACAGCGCGTCGTAGAGTGGACGCAGGTAGGGATCGACCTTCTGCGCCAGGTCGCCCGGGAGAAATCCCAGCCGCTCGCCCGCTTCGACGGCCGGACGCACCAGCACGATGCGCTTGACGGCGTCGCGCTCGAGGGCATCGACGGCACACGCCACGGCGAGATAGGTTTTGCCGGTGCCGGCAGGACCGATGCCGAACGTGATGTCGTGGCCGAGGATGTCCTTCAGGTATTCCACCTGGTTGGGCGTGCGCCCGTGCAGGTCGGCGCGGCGCGTGCGCAGGAGCGGCCCGGTATCCGCGTCGGGGCTGGTCGAGATCGGCGCGGCGGGTTGCGTGGCGATCTCCACCAGTCCCAATTGGATCGCCTCCACCGACAGCGGCCTTTCGGCGGCGGCGTAGAAGCGCTCCAGCGCCGCGCCGGCGCGAGCCGTGCGCGCCGGGTCGCCCGTGATGGTGAAGACACCGCCGCGATGCGAAATCGTGACGTCGAGCGCCGCCTCGATCTGGCGCAGGTTCGAGTCCATCGGGCCGGCCAGGTTGGCCAGCGCGCGGTTGTCGAGCGGGGCCAGCGTGACGGTGTGGCGAGGTCGACGCGGTGCCACTACAAGGCCTGCCTGACGAGCGGCGCGCGCAACGCGTCATCGAGCGTGGCCAGCGTTTCGGCCAGGTGCGCCCGCGTTTCCGGCGAGCCCTTGTCGCCACGCTTGCGGTTGGCGATCTCGTCGCGCAGGCGCTTGGCGTCGGCGCGCAGCAGCGCGCGCGCATCGGCGGGCATCGCAGTGGCGGGCCGCAGGATGACCAGGGCCACGCGGCTTGCGTACTCGCGCTGCAGGTTGCGGCGGATCAACGGAATGTCCTTGCCGGCCGCGACTTCGCTGAAGATCGCGTCGTGCAGCGTGCGATAGAGCTCGGCCAGTCGCAGCGCTTCGCGCTGGTCGGCCAATTTGAGCTCATTGTTGAGCAGCCGCTGCGCAATTTCCGGCCCGAGCAGCGGCCCCAGCACCGCGCGATGGACACCCAGCACCAATTGGTCGATCGCGATATCGACTGGCGGCGTGGTCCGCGCGATCTCCTGTGCATCGTTGATGTCGAAATCCGTCAGCGACAACTTACGCAGGTAAGCCGGCGGAAAGCGGAAGCTGTCGGCCGCGAAGATGGTGCCGGCCAGGAGTTGCAGTGCTGCGCGTTGCTTGTCGGCGGGGATGGGTTCGAGCGGTGTGCGGCCGCTGCCGGCGCGATCCTGCACAACGGTCAGCCCCCCGACGTACTTGGTGGCAAACAGCGCGCTTTGCTGCACTTCGAAGAGGCCGCGCGAGAAGTTGCGGCGCAGGATGGCATAAGACTCGTCGTTGTCGAGCTTGCGGTTCCCGGACAGTTGCCACAACTCGCGCGCGAGTTTCAGCTGCCGCGTGGCGTACACGAGCGGATCGGCGCCGAGATCGAAGGTGTTCACGCGCGGATCGAGCCCGCTGTAGTAGACGTAGCTGTCGGCGGTGAACGCGAGCAGCGGCTCACCGGAACGCGAGGCGATGCGCGTAAGCGCGGCCGCCTCATCCGCGGGCGGAAATTCGCGGTAGCCATACTCGATCGCCCAATAATCGTAGGGACCGAGCGTGGACATGTGATATTCGCCCTGCTTTTCCCCGGGCAAGGCCATGTTGACCGCGTTGTACTCCATCACCGAACCCGCGATGCCGTTCAGGCGGGTGAAATCGCGATCGGCAAGTTGCGCTTCGGTGTAAATGGTGGACGCGCTGAAATTGTGCGTCAGCCCGAGCGTATGCCCGACCTCGTGCATCGTTGTGGACTTGAGGCGCGACAGCACAAACGCGTCGGATTCCGCGCTGTCCAGCATCATCGTGCCGCGCGCCTCGAGCAGCGACATCGCGAAGCCCTCGTGCTCGGCCGCTTCCGCAGCGTAGGTGCAATACGGGGCGTCGTTGCGGAACTCGAGCGACGGTCGCAGCGGGACGCTCTCGGCGCCGTAGGTCTTGAACGAACGGATGCTGGAGGCGTCAATGCCAATGTCGGCGTCGAGGATCTCGCCGGTGCGCGGATCGACCAGCGACGGGCCGATCGCCACGAACGAGCTTCGCGCCGCCGTCATCCAGCGAATGGACGCATGGCGGATGTCCGACGTGTTGAAGTCGGCGTTCTCGGGCTGGATCTCCACCCGGATCGCGTCCTTGAAGCCGATGCGCTCGAAGGCCTTGTTCCATTCGAGCACGCCGTCGCGAATCGTCGCCCGGAACCGCTCGGGCACCGTGCGGTCGATCCAGTAGACGATCGGCTGCTTCGGCTCGGACAGCGCCGCGGCCGGATCCTTCTTTTCGAGGCGCCAGCGATTGGCGTAGCGAAAGATCGGGAGGCGCCGGTCGTCGGTGGTGAAGTCCCAGCGTTCGGTGGCGAAATAGCCGACGCGCGTGTCCGCGCTCCGGGTGGGCATCGGCAGGTCAGGCAGCTTGGCGATCGAATAGTGAAAGCCGAGGAACAGGCTGCGGATGTCCGGCACCGTTCCCGGCGGCGGCGTCACGGGTTGTCCCGGAGCCGGCGTGGCAATGCGCGCCAGCGCGTAGTGCGCCAACACGTTGAATGAGACGAAATCAGCCGTGCTGCGCACTTCCTTGAACGACGAGTTGCGCGCGTCGAATCCGTACGACTGCCGGTATGTTAGCTCGAGCCGAGACGCCGTGGCGGTGAGGTCGGCGAAGAAAATGGCGTTGGCTTCGATCAGCACCGACTTGCGTTCCGGATGCGGCGCGGACAGGACGGCCGTGCTGGCCAGCAGGCTGTCCGAAAAGCCCTCGGCGACGGCGCGCGCTTCCGGCGTGCCTGCCTTCGCCGTGTATTTGACGTTGCGCGAAATCAGCTGGACGCTGCCGCCCACTTTGCGAAACATGACAATGGCCGGGCTCGCGAAGCGGCCGCCGCTGCCCATCGAGCCGGCCAGCAAGCCGTTCTCGCCGAGGTCCTGATCGAGGTTGGTGGAAAAGAAATAAAGACGGTCGAACTGATCGGGCGCGAGTTCGATCAGCACCTTGTCGTCCTTTTGCCAGAGTGGCAGCATGCCCGGCAATTCCTTGTAGTCCTTGGCAACGTCGGCAAAACTGCGCAGTGCGCCGGGCGCGGGGGCCGGCACCGGCGGCGCGGCGGTCGCGCTGCCGGGGGCGCCGGCCAGGCGTTGCGCATTGGCGATCGCGGAGGCCGACGGG
>JBKJSU010000573.1:0-5985 GCA_046594415.1 Casimicrobiaceae bacterium
GTGGCGCTCGTGGCCCACGCCGGACGGCACGCGCATCGACCAGCTCGCGGCGGTGGTCGCGGAAATCCGCCGCAACCCGGACTCGAGGCGGCTGATCGTGTCGGCCTGGAACGTGGGGGAGATCCCGCGCATGAAGCTGCCGCCGTGCCACGCCTTCTTCCAGTTCTACGTGGCGGAAGGCCGCCTGTCATGCCAGTTGTACCAGCGCAGCGCCGACATCTTCCTCGGCGTTCCCTTCAACATTGCCTCCTATGCGCTGCTGACGCACATGGTGGCGCAGCAGTGCGCCCTGGCCGTGGGCGATTTCGTCTGGGTGGGCGGCGATTGCCACCTCTACCTCAATCACCTCGAGCAGGTTGAGACGCAACTCGCGCGCGCACCCTACCCGCTGCCGCGGCTGGTGCTCAAGCGCCGCCCACCCACGCTCTTCGACTATACGTACGACGACATCGAGTTCGCCGACTACCAGTACCACCCCGCGCTCAAGGCGCCGGTGGCGGTATAGAACCGCGGGCCGCACCGGCCACGCAAGGGATGACAGGAATCCGCAACGGCCGCCTGCTGCTGGCGGGGGATGGGCTGTCGGCGTTCGGCGCGTGGATCGACTTCCTGGCGATTCTGACGCTGGCTGCGTACCAGTTCCATGTCACGCCCTATCAGATGGCCACCGTGAGCGCCGCCGGGTTGCTTCCCGGCATCCTGCTGGCGCCCACGTTCGGGCGCCTGTGCGATCGCGGCAATCCGCAGCATGTGCTGCTGGCTTCACTTGTCGTCCGGGCGGCGGCCACGGGCGCCATTCTGTTCTGCCACGACTTCGCGCTGTTCGTGGCGCTGGTGGGCCTGCGCTCGGTGGCGGCGATGGCCGCAACGCCGGCGATCAATGTGCTGGCCGTGCGCACCATCGACGCCGCCCATCGTCCGCGGTTCTACTCGCTGCTGAACGTGCTCAACAACAGCGCCAAGATTCTGGCGCCCGCCATCGGGACGGTGTCAAGTTCGCTGACCAGCGAAGCCTTCGCACTGGTCACTTCCCTCATCTTTTCGGCACTGTCGTTCGTCGTGTTCGCCTGTATCCGGCAGGCGCCGCGGGCCGTCGGCGCGGCCCGCCCATCCGGCAACATCGCCAAGGTTTCGACCGCCGGCATCGTCCCGCTGCTGTGGATAGCGGCAACCTACGCGTTTTTCGTGTTCACGGTGAACAACCTGATCCCGCTGGTGCTGCAGCAATCCGGACTGGACAAGGCGTTGCTCGGAATCCTGGTGAGCTGCGCAGGCGCCGGGAACATCCTTTCGGGCTTGTGGCTCGCCCGGCAGCCGGCCGGCAGCGCCATGCACGGCGATGCCGGCGCGATGGTGCGGCCGGCGCTGGTCCAGGCGGCGGCATTCGGCGGCATCGGCCTGCTGCTCGGGCTGCAGGCGCCGCACCTCGACATCCTGCTGCCGGCGATGTTCTTCGTCAGCGGCACGTTGAGCGCGCGCTACGCCATTGCCTTGAACGTCTACATGACGGCGCACTTCCCGCACGCCATCGGCGGCATTTCGGGGCGGGTGCAGGCATGGCAGAACGCGATGATTCTGGTGGCGCCGATGCTCGGCGCCTGGGTGCTCGACACCCGCGGGGCACCGGCGCTGCTGGGTTTCGCCATGCTCGCGGCGTTCGGTTCATTCGGCTTGTTCCGGATACTGCAGGCGCTGGGCGGTCGATGCTTCCAGGTACCAGCGGTGGTCAAAAAAATGCCCGCCGGGAGGATCGAAGCGGGCAAGGGGGAGCGGCTGGAGACTTGACCCACTCCAGGGGGCCGGACGATCGCCGTCCGGAAGCGGTGTCGGTGCGGGTCAGACCACGGAACGCGCGGCGTTGACCCGTTCGACCAGTTCCTGCATCGCGGCCTGCTGCGCGGTCGCGTCGTCGTCGCGCGTCGCGGCCACCGCATCGACCGGCCGCGAGGCGTTGCCGGCAAGCCAGAACTGGGAGAACTCGGGTGCGAACACGTCCATGACCTTTCCTTGGTGGATACCGACTCGACGGCCTGAGCATCCATAAGCAAGGCACATGCCACGAAGTTCACCGTGCGCATGTTCGGCGGAAATCGTGCCGCCCGCAGAGTAGAAAATGATGCGGTGGCGCAGGCGGCGGTACGTACGCCGCCACACGGTGCCCGCCGCCGGTTGTCGCAACTTGCCGACGCGTTAAATGACAACGGCATTAACTGCATGATTACAGGCACTATTCGCTGTCGTTGGTGCACGACAGCGGATTGGTGCATTGCGCCGGGCAGCGCGTCAGGTCTTGGCTTCCTTGAACATCGCCGGCTCGAGCCTGTGCCGCTGCAGCAGCTTGTAGAACTCCGTCCGGTTGCGCTTCGCGAGCTGCGCAGCCTGGGTGACGTTGCCGCCCGTGATCTTGAGGAGCCGCACCAGGTAGTCCCGCTCGAAGGACTTGCGCGCTTCCTCGAACGGCACCAGCGCCGCCGCGTCTTCCTTCAACGCGCTCTGCACCAGCGATGCGGGGATCACCGTGGTGGTGCTCAGCGCCAGCGCCTGCTCGAGCAGGTTGAGAAGCTGCCGCACATTGCCGGGCCAGGGTGCGGCCACCAACAGCGCCATCGCGTCCGGCGCCAGGCTGGGCGGCGGCTTGCGATACCGCTCCGCCAGGCCGCGCAGGAAGTGCCCGGCCAGCACCGGGATGTCCTCGCGCCGCTCGGCCAGCGGCGGCAGCCGCAGTGACACCACGTTGAGCCGGTAATAGAGATCCTCGCGGAATTGCCCGGACGCCTTGTGCGCATCGAGATCGCGATGCGTGGCCGACACCACGCGCACATCCACCGGAATGGACTGGGTCGACCCGACCGGGCGCACCTCCCCCTCCTGCAGCACGCGCAGCAGCTTCACCTGCAGGCCGGGCGGCATGTCGCCGATCTCATCCAGCAGCAGCGTGCCGCCGTCGGCCGCCTGGAACAGCCCCTTGTGCGCCTGCACGGCACCCGTGAACGCGCCGCGCGCGTGGCCGAAGAGCTCGGACTCGAGCAGGTCCCCCGGAATCGCGCCGCAATTGACGGCGATGAAAGGCCGGTCGCGCCGCGGGCTGGCGCGATGGATCGCCCGCGCGAGCAATTCCTTGCCGGTCCCGGATTCGCCGTAGATCAGTACGCTGGCGTCCGAATCGGCCACGAGTTTGGCCTGCCGCAGCAAGTCCTCCATCACCGGGCTGCGGGTGATGATGCCTTCGCGCCACTCGCCGATGCCGGATTCCCCGCGCCCGGCGTCGTGCCCGGAAAGCTTCAGCGCGGACGCCACCTTCGCCAGCAGGTCCTGGCTGTCGAAGGGCTTGGTCAGGAATCCGAACACGCCACGCTGGGTAGCCGCCACGGCATCGGGAATGGTGCCGTGCGCGGTCAGGATGAGCACGGGAAGCCCCGCATGCTGGCGATTGATCGCGTCGAACAATTGCAATCCGTCGATGCCCGGCATGCGCAGGTCGGTGACCACGACCGCAGGCCGCTGCACGGCAATGGCCGCCAACGCCGTCTCGCCGCTCTCCGCCGTGCGCACGCGATAGCCGGCCGACGTCAGGCGCAGGCTGATCAGTTTCAGCAGGTCGGGATCGTCATCGACCAGAAGGATGTCGCCGGTACTCATCGTGTTGTCTGCCTTTTGTGTGATTCAGTTGCCGCCGCCACCGCTGCCACCGCCACTGCCGCCGCTGCTGCCGCCCCCACCAGCGCCACCGCCGCCGCCGCCACTTCTGGCGCGCTCGCGCAGCAGGCTGCGCTCCATCTGCCGCAGCGCCTCGAGCTTTTGCAGCGCCGCGTCCGCCTTTTGCTGCTCGTCGCGCACCGCCCGCTGGCG
This sequence comes from Casimicrobiaceae bacterium, assembly GCA_046594415.1. Classification (GTDB taxonomy): domain Bacteria; phylum Pseudomonadota; class Gammaproteobacteria; order Burkholderiales; family Casimicrobiaceae; genus VBCG01. The sequence goes on from JBKJSU010000573.1 coordinate 3,850, forward strand.
GCCGGTGATCTGCACCTGCAGCACCAGCGCCAGCGTCTTGACCGCAGGCGATCCGGGATTGCTCTTCGACACGTTCTCGAGCAACTGCAGCGCGCGCTGGTCGTCCTGCGGCGTGGCCCGCGAGAGCGTATACAGCACGGCGAGCCGGACCCGGTTGGCATCGGTGCGCTGGCGGCCGAGCGCGGCGGACGTCGTCGTGACTTCACGGCGCACGTCGTCGGGCCCGAGATTGCCGTACCGCTGCAGGTCGGCGAGCAGAAGGATGAGTTCGGTATCCTCGATCACGGTTTCACGCGTGGACGGCGCGGGCACAAGCGCGGGCGCGGCCATGGCCACCGTTACGGGCGGTGCGACGCTGGCCGGCGTCGTTTCGAGCGCCGGCGCCGACGCGACCGGCGTGGCAAAAAGCGGCTCGACCGGTTCGATCGGCGCGTATTCGATCAAGGGCGTGGGCACCTGCACACGCTCGGGCTCGTACTCCTCCTCCGGCGTGATGATGACCGGGGCCGGCAACGCCGCGCATCCCGCCATCGTCGCCAGCGCGAAGGCCGCCATGGCGCGGCGCAACGCCGGCGTCATTCGGAGCCCCCGACGGCCAGCGGCTGGGCTTTGCGCGCGCGACCATTCCCGGTGCCCGCCGCACCCTGCATCAGCGGCAGCGACAACCGGAAGCACGCGCCCTTGCCGCCGTCGCTGCGCTCCAGCACGTCAATTCGTCCACCCTGCGCCAGCGCGTATTCGCGGGCGATGGCAAGACCCAGGCCGGAACCCTTGACCTTGCCATCCACCGGCGCCTTGCCGGAATAGAACGAATCGAACACCCGCTCGCGTTCGGCGGCGGAAATGCCCGGGCCATGATCGGCGACATCGAGCTGCGCGACTCCGTCATGCCTGCGCACGGTCAATTCGATCGTGCCCGAGCGCGGCGAATACTTGATCGCGTTCGACATCAGGTTGTCGATGATCGTGCGGATTTTTTCGGCATCGCCCACGACCACCAACGCGGGAGTGTCCGCCTGGATCGTGAGCAGCCGCGCGACAGCGGCGAGCTTCTGCTCGCGCAGCACCCGCTGCACGACCTCATGCAGCGGCACCGGACCAAGCGTGGCCGGCTCCATCGCGCGCGTCTGGTGCCACGTCAGCAGGTCCTCGATCAGCTTCTGCAGCGACAGCGTGTTCTCGCGGACGATGCGCACGATCTCCTTCTGCTCGGGCGAGAGACGCCCGCCGACGTTGTCGCGCAGCAACTCGGCGCCTTCGCGCACCGCCGTCAACGGCGTCTTGAGTTCGTGCGAGACATGGCGCAGAAAGCGATTCTGCTGCTCCTCGAGGTCGCGCAGGCGCGTGCGCAGCCATTCCAGCCGCTGGCCGACGTAGCGCAGGTCCTGCGGCCCGTTGACCTCGATTGCATGGGCGAAGTCGGCCGTGCCCATCTGCCGGATCGCCAGGTCGAGCTGCCGGATGGGGCGGGCAATCAGGACTGCGAACACGATCGCGAGCGCCAACGCGATGGCGATCGTCGCCAGCGTCAGGTAGAGCCATTTTTCGCGGCCCTGCGCTGCCGTTTCCTGCAGCCGTTCCACCGCGCGCTGTGTCAGCTGGTTGGTGGCGGCGAGCATCCCCTGGGCCTGCTCAACCAGGCCGGCATAACCATCGGCGAGTTCGATGACCACATTGCCGGGGCGTTGCGGCATTCGCAACTGCTCGAACAGCGCGCCCTCGCGCAGGCGCAATTTTTCCAGCGCACCCAGTTGCGGCGCCTCAAGCGGCAGCAGCGACAACTGCTGCGTGGTCTGGAGGAACTCGACGCGAACCCGCGCGTAGTCTTCCAGCAGCGCCGGATCTTCGAGGATGATTTCCTGCCGCGCCAGGCGTTCCAGCGTCGTGGCCTGCTCGAACAGCAGACGGCTGGAGCGGCCCGCCTGCGCCGCCTGCAGGACTTCCTCGCGGCTTTGCGTGGCCAGCCGGTCGAGCGAAAGCACGAGTTCGGCCATCGCATAGATGAGCGGCAAGCTGACCAGCAGGAAGCCCAGCAGGATGAACTTGAGGAATGAGCGTGGGTAATACACGCGTTGGCGACCGCGGCTATAATTCGCCGCATTATGGCATCGGCCTCGACCGCGCGCCGCCCGCGCT
>JBKJSU010000070.1:0-5330 GCA_046594415.1 Casimicrobiaceae bacterium
GTCAATGGTTCCGCGCGCGCGGTGGGATGGCTCTCGTCCGTGCTGCGCCAGCTGCAATCGGGTTACGTCTATCACTACGCCTTCACGATGATCATCGGCCTCTTCGCGCTGCTGACGTGGTGGGTCATCCGCTGATCGAATCATGGCCTCGTACCTCTCATTGGCGATATGGGTGCCGATCACTGCCGGCGTGGCAGTGGTGGTGCTCGGGCGCGACCGCGATGCGGCCACGGCGCGCTGGATCGCGCTGCTGGGCGCCATCGCCGGCTTCCTCGTCTGTATCCCGCTCTACACGCACTTCGACAATGCAACCTCGGCGATGCAGTTCGTCGAGCGGAGAGACTGGATCCCGTACTTCGACATCTACTACCACCTGGGCGTGGATGGCATCTCGGTGCTGTTCATCCTGCTCAACAGCTTCACGACACTGTTGGTCGTGTGGGCGGGCTGGGACGTGATCAAGTCGCGCGTCGCGCAATACATGGCGGCGTTCCTGATCATGTCGGGACTCATCAACGGCGCGTTCGCCGCGCTGGACGGCATCCTGTTCTACGTCTTCTTCGAGGCGATGCTGATCCCGATGTACCTCATCATCGGCGTATGGGGCGGCGAGCGGCGTGTGTACGCCGCCATCAAGTTCTTCCTGTATACGCTGCTTGGTTCGCTCCTGATGCTGGTGGCGTTCATCTACCTGTACCAGCAGACTGGATCGTTCGCGCTGGCGGATTGGTACCTCCTGCCGATGTCGCTGGCCACGCAGGTGATGATCTTCATCGCGTTCTTCGCGGCGTTTGCCGTCAAGGTGCCGATGTGGCCGGTGCATACCTGGCTGCCCGATGCGCACACCGAGGCCCCCACCGGCGGCTCGGTGGTGCTGGCGGCCATCACGCTGAAGATCGGCGGCTATGGATTCGCGCGTTTTATCCTGCCGATCGTGCCGGACGCGAGCCACTACCTGGCGCCGTTCGTCATCACCATCTCGCTGATCGCCATCGTCTATATCGGGTTCGTGGCGCTGGTGCAGACGGACATGAAGAAGCTGATTGCCTACTCGTCGATCTCGCACATGGGCTTCGTGACGCTCGGCTTCTTCCTGTTCAACCAGCTGGGTGTTGAGGGCGGGCTGGCGCAGATGGTGTCGCACGGCTTCGTGTCGGCGGCGATGTTCCTGTGCGTGGGCGTGATGTACGACCGCATGCACACGCGGATGATCGCCGATTACGGCGGCGTCGCGAACACGATGCCGAAGTTCGCCGCCTTCATGATGCTCTTCGCGATGGCCAACTCGGGCCTGCCGGCCACGTCGGGTTTCGTCGGCGAGTTCCTGGTGATCCTGGCCGCGGTGCAGGTCAACTTCTGGCTGGGCTTCATCGCGGCGATCTCGCTGATCCTCGGCGCGGCCTACACATTGTGGATGTACAAGCGCGTGATCTTCGGCGCGGTGGCCAATGCGCACGTCGCGGCGCTGTCCGACTTGAGTCGCCGCGAGTTCTGGCTGCTGAGCACCGTGGCCGCGGCCGTCCTGCTGATGGGCATCTGGCCCAGGCCCTTTATCGATGTCATGCACGTGTCCGTCGCGGATCTTCTCGCGCACGTTGCCAAGAGCAAGATTCCCACGCCATGAATACGATGACCTTCAATCTGCTGACGGTGCTGCCGGAGCTGGTCATCCTGACCGCGGCGTCCGTCATTCTTCTCGTCGACCTGTTCCTGCGCGACGACCAGCGGCACATGTCGTACTGGCTGGCCCAGTTTGCGCTCCTGGTGGCCGCCTGCGTCACGATCACGACGATGCACCTCGACGTGGTGCGCGTGTTCCACGACCTGGTCGTCGACGACCTGATCGCCGATTTCCTGCGGCTCTTCAGCTTTGTTGCGGTATCGCTGGTGCTGTTCTATTCCCGCACCTACATGGCAGCACGCGGCCTGTTCCGTGGCGAAACCTTCGTGCTGATCCTGTTCGCGCTGCTCGGCATGCAGGTGCTGATCACCGCCAACAGCTTTGTCACCCTGTATCTGGGCCTCGAGCTGATGTCGCTGTCGCTGTATGCACTGGTGGCCATCCAGCGCGACGAGACCGCGCCGGTCGAGGCGGCGATGAAGTATTTCGTGCTGGGCGCGCTGGCGTCGGGCTTCCTGCTCTACGGCATGTCGATGATCTACGGCGCCACGGGCACGCTGCAGATCGACCGCGTGGCGCAGGCCGTGTTGAGTCGCGGCGACAATCCGATCCTGCTGATGCTGGGCGTGGTCTTCGTGGTGTCGGCCATTGCCTTCAAGCTGGGCGCGGTGCCGTACCACATGTGGGTGCCGGACGTGTACCAGGGCGCCCCCACGGCCATCACGTTGCTGATCGGTTCGGCGCCCAAGTTCGCCGCGTTCGCGATGATCCTGCGGCTGCTGGCCGGGGCGCTGGGCGGCGCGGAGGGCAACTGGCAGGGCATGCTGATCGTGCTGTGCGTGCTGTCGATGACGCTCGGCCACATCGTGGCCATTGCGCAGACCAACCTGAAGCGGATGCTCGCCTATTCGTCGATCGCCAACATGGGCTACGTGCTGATGGGCTTCATGGCGGGCGACGTCACCGGATTCGCGGCGGCGCTCTTCTACATCGTGGCCTACGTGCTCACCACGCTCGCCGGCTTCGGCGTGATGCTGCTGCTGTCGCGGCGCGGCTTCGAGGCGGACAGGATCGACGACCTGAAGGGGCTGAACCAACGCTCGCCGTGGTGGGCCTTCGTCATGCTGCTGGTGATGTTCTCGCTGGCAGGGATGCCGCCCACGATCGGCTTCTACGGCAAGCTGCTGGTGCTGCAGGCGGCGATCAATGCCGGTTATGTCTGGCTGGCGGTGGTCGGCGTGCTGGCAGCGCTGGTCGGCGCGTTTTACTACCTGCGCATCGTCAAGCTCATGTACTTCGACGAACCCGTGGATCGTGCGCCGATCGAGTCCCGCACCGACACCCGGTTCCTGCTGTCCGCCAACGGACTGTCGCTGCTGCTGTTCGGCATCCTGCCGCAACCGTTGATGGGACTGTGCGCCGTCGCCCTGGTGCAGTCGCAGTATTACTGACCGGAACAGGGCCGCTTTGACGCGTCGGCCTGGTGTGATTGCCGTGCTAAGATCGTCAGGTTGATTTGGTCATGAACATGCGCGTCGGATTCTTCGTCACCTGCCTCGTCGACCTGATGCGTCCATCGGTCGGCTTCGCTGCATTGAAGCTGCTCGAAGCGGGCGGCGCGGATGTTTATGTGCCTGCCGCGCAGACCTGCTGCGGTCAGCCCGCGTACAACTCGGGCGACCGCGTCGACGCCATCCTGCTCGCGCGGAAGCTCGTGGCCGAGTTCGAAGGCTGCGACTATCTGGTCGCACCCTCGGGTTCGTGTAGCGGCATGATCCGCACCCATTACGCCGATCTCTTCGCCGCCGACGCTGCCATGCTCGCGCGTGCGCAGGCGCTGTCGGCGCGCACCTTCGAACTCACTGATTTCCTCGTCAACGTGCTCAAGGTCACCGCGGTCCCCGGCGCGTATGCGGGCAAGATCACCTATCACGACAGCTGCGCCGGCCTGCGCGAGATGGGCGTCAAGACGCAGCCGCGCGCGCTGCTGGCCATGATGCCCGGCGTCGAGCTGACGGAAATGGCCGAATGCGAAACCTGCTGCGGATTCGGCGGCACGTTTTCGATCAAGTTCGGCGAGATCTCCACGCGGATGGCCGACAACAAGTGCCAGCATGTCAGCAATTCCAGCGCCGCAGCCGTGGTGCTGGGCGACCTGGGGTGCATGCTCAACATCGAAGGGCGGATGCGCCGCCGCGGCGACATGGATACCCGCGTACTCCATATTGCGGAAGTGCTGGCGGGTGTCACCGCCGATACGAAATACTGATTCGGGGGCCCAATGCAAGTCGCATCGATGCATTTCAAGGAGCGCGCGAGCGTCAAGCTCAATGACGAAGTGCTCCAGGGCAATCTCGGCAAGATCAAGGGCAAGTTCGTGGCCAAGCGGCGGGCCGGCATCAGCGAGCTCGACGACTTCGAGGCCACCCGCGAGTCTGCCCGCTCCATTCGCCAGCGCGCGCTGGACAATCTCGACGTCTGGCTCGAAATGTTTGAGCACAATGCCGCGGCGGGCGGCGCGACCGTGCTCTATGCGCAGACGCCGGCCGAGATCAACACGCTGGTGCTGGAAATCGCCACGCGCCATCAGGTGCGCAAGATCATCAAGTCGAAGTCGATGGTCTCGGAGGAGTCCGCGCTGGATCATGCGATCGAGGCGGCCGGCCTCACCGTGGTCGAGACCGACCTTGGCGAATACATCCTGCAGATCAACGACTACGAGCCGCCTTCGCACATCGTCGGCCCGGCGCTGCACAAGAGCAAGGAGGAGGTGGCCGAGCTCTTTCACGCCAAGCACGGCACGCCGAAGAAAACGGACGTGGAGGAGCTCTGCCTCGAGGCAAGGGGTGTGCTGCGCGACCACTACCTCACCGCCGACATGGGCATTTCCGGCGGCAATTTCTTCGTGGCGGACACCGGCTCGGTGGTCCTCGTCACCAACGAGGGCAACGCCACGCTGACCACCACGCTGCCGCGCGTGCACATCGCGATTTCCGGCATCGAGAAGATCGTCCCCACGCTCGAAGACGTCGCGACGCTGATGCGCCTGTTGCCGCGCTCGGCTACCGGCCAGTCGATCTCCAATTACGTCGACCTGCTCACCGGCCCCAAGGGGCCGGACGAATTTCACGGTGTCGACCATATGTATTTCATCATCGTCGACAGCGGCCGCACCGATGTGCTCGCCAGCGACGTGAGCGAGGCGCTGCGCTGCATCCGCTGCGGCGCCTGCATGAACCACTGCCCGGTCTACCAGAACATCGGGGGGCAGTCGTACGGCTGGGTCTACCCCGGTCCGATCGGCTCCATTCTCACGCCGATGTACGTGGGTCTCGAGAATGCACTCGACCTGCCGCAGGCGTCCACGTTGTGCAACCAGTGCGGCGTGGTGTGTCCGGTCAAGATTCCGTTGCCCGACCTGCAGCGCAAGTTGCGCGAAAAGGAATTCGAGGACGACCTGCGGCCGTGGCACGAGCGCACCGGCATCAAGCTGTGGGCCTGGTTTGCCGTGCGGCCGGGCCTGTACGCCTGGGCATCGCGGGTGGGTGTGCGCGTCCTGCGGGCGCGCGCCAACGGCAATGGCATGATCAGCAGCCTGCCGCTGGCGGGCGGCTGGACCGACGGGCGCGACCTGCCGGCGCCGTCGGGCCGAACTTTCCGCGACCTCTATGCGGAGCAACAGCGCAAGGCAGGAGTGACAACCCAATGA
>JBKJSU010000106.1:0-3206 GCA_046594415.1 Casimicrobiaceae bacterium
CGCCCGCGAGCGCTTGCGGGCCGGCTTTTCCCCGAGCGACACCCGGCACATCGTCGTCGGCGGCCAGCGCGTCGGCTTTGTCGCCACCAGGGTGGATGGTGACGCCCTGCTGCTCGAGCATCTCTACCTTCGGCCGGACGCGCAGCGGCGCGGCATCGGCGCCGGCGTACTGGGCCGCATCTTCGCGGAAGCGGATGCGGGAACGCGAGCGGTGCGCGTAACGGCGCTGCGCGAAAGCGCGGCCAACGAGTTTTACGCAACGCACGGCTTCCAGCTCGTCACGCGTCATGAGTTCGACAACGACTACGTGCGTCCGGCGATGCGCAGGACCTCGCGGCTCACGCTGCGGCCCACCACAATCGCGCTGGCGCGCGCGGAAATCGACGATCGCGCCGGCTTGGCGCGGCACCTGGGCGCGATCGTGCCCGACAACTGGCCGCCGGAATCCATCGTGGACGCGTTGCCGCTGTTCCTGGAATGGATGGAGGCGGCGCCGGATGCCCTCGGCTGGTTCGCCTGGCATGCGCTCGCCACGGGCACGGCGGGCGCAGGAACGACGCTGGTGGGCGGTGGCGGATTCACAGGACCGCCACAGGAAGGCCTCGTCAACATCGGCTATTCGGTACTGCCGCAGTTCCAGGGCCGGGGCTACGCGACGGAGATCGTGGGCGGCCTGGTCGAGTGGGCGGCACGCGCTTCGAGCTCACGCGAAGCCGGTGAGCGCTGTGCCTCGCGCGTAGTATTCTTTCGCGGTACCGCCAACCAGGGACAGTGATGCCATGACCGCCGTCGACGTCGTGCAACGCCAGGTGGATGCCTACAACGCCCGCGATCTCGATCGCTTCGTGGCCGAATTCAGCGACACGGTCGTCGTGTACCGGCTGCCGGCGACCGAGCCCGCCATCGTCGGCAAGGTCAAGTTCGCGGAGTTTTACGCGACACAACGGTTCAACCTGCCATGCCTGCACGCGGAAATCGTGAACCGCATCGTGATAGGCAACAAGGTCATTGATCACGAGCGCATCACCGGGGTGCGCACGAAGCCCTTCGAGATGGTCGTGATCTACGAAATCGCCGACCACCTGATCCAGCGCGTCTGGTCGCTCAATCCGGAGTAGCCCGATGGCCCGCATCGACGATCGTCTGTCCGCCCTTGGCGTCATGCTGCCCTTCCAGTTCGTCCGGATCGCCGTCTAGAATCGACCTTGCAGCCGCACCTCGTCCTTGGCGGTATGTTGCTGGCACTGGCATGCGCCGCCGATGCCGCGCCCCGCGCGTCCGCGCCGGCGGCGCCGACCATGTTGACGCTGGTCGATGGCGGGCGCGCCCGCACGGTTCCCGTGGCCCTCTATCTTCCCCCCGCGAAGGCGCGATGCTCGCCGGCGCAACGCTGCCCGGTGGCCGTGCTGAGCGGCGGCTACGGCATCAGCCACCTCGACTATGCATTCCTCGCCCGCGCGCTCAACGCGCTCGGCTACCTGGTGGTCAGCATCCAGCATGACCTGCCCACCGACGCTGCGCTGGCCACGACGGGCGATTTCGTGGCCTTGCGCACGCCGGCCTGGCAGCGCGGCGCCGGGAACATCCGCTTTGCGCGCACGGTGCTCGCCGCCGAGTATCCCGGCTTTGCCTGGGATGCCGTGCTCCTGGTGGGGCACTCCAACGGCGGGGATATCTCCGCCTGGCTCGCGCACGACGACCCCGGCACCGTGGCGGCATTGATCACGCTCGACCAGCGGCGCATGCCGCTGCCGCGCGCGACAGCGCCGCGGACGCTGTCGATCCGGGCCGGCGATTTTCCCGCCGACCCCGGCGTGCTGCCCACGCCGGACGAACAGCGCACGTTCGGCATCCGCATCGTCACCATTGCCGGCGCGCGCCACGACGACATGACCGACGCCGGCAGCGGCAAGCAAAAGCGCGCCATCGTCGGCCAGGTGCGGCAATTCCTGCAGTCCCCTCAACCGCCATCGCTGCATTGACCGCAGGAGTTCCCCCGATGCATGACATGCTGGTGCGGCTTTACGCGTTGCCGGATCCGGCACCGGCGCTGGCCCGTTGCGCCAGCCAGGGCGTTGCGATCCGGCGGGCATTGGGCGCGGAGCGGCTGCGCGTCGCCGCCTGGGTGCGCCGCCATTTTCCGAGCGCGGAAGCGGAAGCGGACGTGGCATTCGCGCGGCTGCCTGTCGCGTGTTTCATCGCGATTCGCGCGCAGCAGTTGCTGGGCTTTGCCTGCTATGACGCCACCGCGCCCAACTTCTTCGGCCCGGAAGGCGTGGCGGAGAGCGCGCGCGGACAGGGCGTGGGCACGGCGCTGCTGCTGGCGGCATTGCATGCGCAACGGGCGCAGGGATACGCCTATGCCATCATCGGTGGCGTCGGACCCGCGGCGTTCTATGTCAAGGCTGCGGGTGCCGTCGACATCGCCGACTCGACGCCCGGCATCTACGCAGGCATCCTCCCGCGCATCGATCCCGCCACCTGAACCGCGACACCATGAAATACACCGCCATCCTTGCCCTCTTCGCCATCGCCGTGACCACGGCGGTCCATGCCGCCGACAACCTGAAGTCCTTTCCCCCGGCCGGCGACGGCATGACCCGCTTCGTCATCAACCTGCCGAAGGAAAGGGACGAAGCCGCCTTCAAGGTCGAACTGCTCGTCGGCAAGACCGTGCGCACTGATGTCGAAGTCCGCTACCGGATCTGGCGCGCATTGCCGACGGCGCAGAAGGCCGCGCCGGGCTAGCGTGGTCGCCACGACCTGCGGCCATTTCGATCGCCGCGGGTCGCCTCCGCAACGTACAAAAAAGGCAATTCCATGGCCCGCCAGCTGATCACTTCCGGCTCGACCTTCGAACGCGACATCGGCTATTCGCGCGCCGTGGTCGACGGCGAATGGGTGTTCGTGTCCGGCACCACCGGCTTCGACTACGCCACGATGTCGATCGCCGACGGCGTGGTGGCGCAGGCCGAGCAGTGCCTGCGCAACATCGAGACCGCGCTGGCGCAGGCCGGGGCGGGGCTGTGCGACGTGGTGCGCGTGACGTACATGCTGCCGGACGCCGCGGAGTTTCCCGCGTGCTGGCCGGTGCTGCGCCGGTACTTCGGCGAGATTCGGCCTGCCGCGACGATGATCGCGGTCGGCCTCGCCGATCCACGGATGCGCATCGAGATCGAGGTCACCGCGCGCAAGTCGTCCACCAT
>JBKJSU010000118.1:0-5909 GCA_046594415.1 Casimicrobiaceae bacterium
AGCCTCGGCCAGCGTGGCGATGCGGGCGCCGAAGCGATCCTTGACCCACTGCAGGATGAAGCGGTTGGGGGCGACGAGTTTCATCCGCCCACCCTCGTCCGCACAGGAGAGCGGGGCGATCCACGTGGCGTATTGCTGGGGCGTGAGTTCGCTCTGGAACGCCTGCAGGCAGGTGTTCCAGGTAGCGGGTGCGGCGGCAGAAGGCATTGGCAGGACGTGGCTCGTGATGTTGTTGTTCTGGGTGTGGCCGTGCAGGGCCGGCGTTGACGACGGGCTCTCTCGCAAGCCCTTGCAGCAACGCGGCAGGCTGTGGATTGTAGTCGCTCGATTGCCAGTTATCCACAGGCAAATTGGCGTTTGCCGGTGTTGCACCGCGGCGACGCCGTCCCGCGTGCCGTGGGTTGGTAGTGACCGCTCGCACCGTTCGGGCTGCAGGGGCTTCCCCTTCCGTAGCATTGACAGAAGGGGTGATAACGCGCTCTAATATAAGGCTTTTCCAACGCAATCCGGCATGCCGGCGGTGACCTCACTGCGGCACGCCCGAATTACACCGCCCACGACGGGCACAAAGGTCTTGCCATGAAACGCACATTTCAGCCGTCCACCCTCCGCCGCGCGCGCAAGCACGGCTTCCGCGCCCGCATGTCCACGGCCGGTGGCCGCAAGGTCCTCTCGGCGCGTCGCGCCAAGGGCCGCAAGAGCCTGTCCGCCTAAAGCGCCACCTCTGACGCTTCCGCCCGTGCAAGCCGGCGCCCGGCCGTCCCGCCGGGCCGCGCTGTTAACCGGCCAGGGCGCATTCGACACGGTATTTCGCGGTGGCCGCCGCATCGAGGGCCGTTACCTGCAACTCGTGGCAATGCCCGCGGCGCGTGTTCCCGGCCGCACGGGATTCGTCATAGGCGGCAAGGCCCTGCCCCGCGCCGTGGATCGCAATCGCATTCGCCGCCAGCTGCGCGAAATCGTGCGGGCGCACCGGCCCGCGCTCAATGCCTTCGACTGCATCCTGCGGGTCAAGGCCGTGCCGAAGCCGCTCGATCACCATGCCGTCAGCGGCGAGGCGCCACGATTGCTCGCGACCTTGCTGGCGAGCGCGCCGGCATGAAGCAGGCGCTGCTGCCGCTCATTCGCGGGTATCAATACGTGGCACGTCCGCTGCTCGGCGCCAATTGCCGGTTCTATCCCAGTTGCTCGGACTATGCGTTCGAGGCCATCGAGCGGCACGGTGCCGCGCGCGGCACGTGGCTCGCGGTCAAGCGCATCGGCCGCTGTCATCCGTATCATCCCGGGGGCTACGACCCGGTCCCCTAACGGCCTGACTCAATGCGCCAGGTCGCCTCGCGGCGGCCGCGCCCAAGATTCCGATGGATACCCAACGCATCATCCTGTTTGTCGTTTTCTCGTTCTCCATCCTCTTCCTGTGGGAGGCGTGGCAGAAGGAACACGCGCCGCCGCCGCCGATCGTAGCCAAAGCCGCGCCGGCGGCACCTGGCCAGACCGCGCCGCCGGCCAAGGACCTGCCCACGCCTTCCGCGGGGCTCGTCCCGACGGCACCCGGCGCGCCGGGTGCGACCACGGCCACGCCGGGCGCGGTGCCGTCCGACGCTGCGCTGGCGCCGAGCGCACAGCGCGTCACCATCCGCACCGATCTCTTCACCGCGGAAATCGATACGGCCGGCGGCGTGATCTCGCTGGTGGCGTTGAACCGCCATCGCGACGCCACTGATCCCACCAAGCCGTATAACGCGCTGCAGCGCACGCCCGAGCGCACGTTCGTCGCACAGGCGGGGCTGATCGGCGAGGGCCTGCCCAATCACCGCACGCTGTTCGAAGTGCTGCCGGGCCCGCGCGAACTCGAGGCCGGCAAGGACCGCCTCGAGTTGCGCCTGCAGGCCACGGCACCCAACGGCGACAAGGTGGTGAAGGTGCTGACGTTCCATCGCGACAGCTACGTGATCGACGCCAGCTTCGACGTCACCAACAACGGCGCCGCGCCGATTTCGCCGTTTGCCTATTTCCAGCTGACGCGCGACACCAAGCAGGCCGTGGTGCAGAACTCGATGGCGCCCGCGTCGTATGTCGGCCCGGTGGTCTACAACGCCACCGACAACTTCAAGAAGGTCGAATTCGGCGACATCGACAAGTTGACCGCCGACGCCAGCCGCAAGAGCCCGTTCACCAAGACCGCGGACAACGGCTGGGTCGGCATGATCGAGCACTACTTCGTGGCTGCGTGGCTGCCGTCCGACGACAAGAAGACGCAGCGCGAGTTCTACGTGAAGAAGCTCGACGGCGGCCTCTACACGGCCGGCGTCATCGTGCCGGTGGGCACCATCGCGCCCGGGGCCACCGGGCAGGTGCGCGTGCCGCTGTACGTCGGCCCGCAGGACCAGGACACGCTGGCCAAGACCGCCAAGGGCCTCGACCTCGTCGTCGACTACGGCATCTTCACCGTCATCGCCGCACCGCTCTTCTGGCTGCTCAAGTGGCTGCACGGGATCCTCGGCAACTGGGGCTGGGCGATCATCGTGATGACCATCATGATCAAGGCGGCGTTCTATCCGCTGAATGCCGCCGCCGCCCGCTCCATGGGCAAGATGAAATTGCTGGCGCCCAAGATGAAGGCGCTGCAGGAGCAGTACGCCGGCGACAAGCAGCAGCTGCAGATCAAGATGATGGAGATGTACAAGACGGAGAAGATCAATCCGCTGGGCGGCTGCCTGCCCATCGTGGTCCAGATCCCTGTCTTCATCGCGCTGTACTGGGTACTCTTGTCCGCAGTCGAGCTGCGGCAGGCGCCGTGGATCTTGTGGATTCACGATCTCTCCGCGCCCGACCCGTACTTTGTGCTGCCGGTGCTCTACGCGATCACCGCGTACCTGCAGGTGAAGCTCTCACCCACGCCGATCTCGGACCCGATGCAGGCCAAGATCATGCAGATCATGCCGATCGCGTTCTCCGTGCTGTTCATCTTCTTCCCGTCGGGCCTCGTGCTGTACTGGCTCGTCAACAACATCCTGCAGATCGCGCAGCAGGCGCGGATGAACAGCGTGCTCGAGAAGGAAGCGGCGGCGAAGCTGGCCAAGCGCCGTTGATGTTCCTGTAGGCGACGCTTCAGCCTCGCGGGTTTGGCGCACGATGAACCCGCGAGGCTTTCGCCTCGCCTACAATGACTGCGCGATGTCTGCGCCCGCCGCCACTCCGGAAACCATCGCCGCGATCGCCACGCCTCCGGGCCGCGGCGGCATCGGCGTGGTCCGCGTCTCGGGCGGCGACCTCGCGCCGCTCATCCTGGGCCTGATCGGGCGCCTGCCCGCGCCACGCGTGGCCACGGTGGCCACGTTTCGCGACGCGCACGGCGCGCCGCTGGATGCGGGGCTCGCCCTCCACTTTCCCGCGCCCAACTCCTATACCGGGGAGTCGGTGTTCGAACTGCACGGCCACGGCGGCCCGGCGGTGTTGCGGCTGGTGCTCGCGCGCTGCGTGGAACTGGGCGCGCGCATCGCCGCGCCCGGCGAATTCACCAAGCGCGCGTTCCTCAACGGCAAGCTCGACCTGGTCGAGGCCGAAAGCGTGGCCGACTTGATCGAAGCGGCCACGGGCACGGCGGCGCGGGCTGCCGCGCGCAGCTTGTCCGGCGTGTTCTCGCACGAGGTCAACGCGCTGGTAAGTGCGCTGATCGACCTGCGGATGTACACCGAGGCCACGCTCGATTTTCCCGAGGAGGACATCGAGTTCCTGCAGGCCGGCGGCGTGCAAGCGAAGCTCATCACCATTGGCGCGCGCGTCGCGGCGGCGCTGACCCGCGCGCGCACCGGGGCGTTGCTGCGCACCGGTCTCACCGTGGTGCTGGTGGGGCGGCCTAACGTCGGCAAGTCGAGTCTGCTCAATCGCTGGTCCGGCGAAGACGCGGCGATCGTGACGCCGATCGCCGGCACCACGCGCGACCTGGTCGAGCGGCAGGTGGAGCTGGCCGGCATCCCGCTCAACATCGTCGATACGGCAGGCTTGCGCGAGAGCACCGACGAGGTGGAGCAGATCGGCATCGCGCGCACCTGGGCCGCAGTGGAGCGCGCCGACCTCGCGCTGTTGCTGGTCGACGCGCGCGCGGCCACCGCTGCGCTGGCGCCGGAGGACGCCGCGTTGCTCGCGCGCCTGCCGGCGGCGTTGCCCCGCTTGGTCGTCCACAACAAGGCCGATCTGGCCGGCATCGCGCCGCTGGCCGCCACCCGCGACGAAGGCGGCGTGCCGCGCCGGCATGTGTGGCTCTCCGCCAAGACGGGGGAGGGGATGGCGCTCCTCGACGCGGAGGTGCGCGCGATCACGGGCACTGCCGTCGTCGGCGAGGACGTGTTCCTGGCGCGCGAACGCCACGTGTCCGCGCTGCGTACGGCGCGAGCGCACCTCGATGCCGCCGCTGCACATCTGCGCACCACGCCACCGCCGGTGGAACTTTTCGCCGAGGAACTCTATGGCGCGCAGCAGGCGTTGGCGGCTATCACCGGCGAGTTCACCGCCGACGATTTGCTGGGCGAGATCTTCAGCCGGTTCTGCATCGGCAAGTAGAATGCGCTGACATCGCCAGCCCGGTTGGGATCCACCATGGTCAACCTTCTCGACATCCGCTATGTCCGCCTCGGCACCCGCGACCTCGAAGGCGCCACGCGCTTTGCGCGCGAGGCAGTCGGCCTCGAGCTGGCCCGCGAGGAAGGCGGCGCGCGCTACTTCCGCAGCGACGCGCGCGATCACACGCTCGTGTACTTTGCTGGCGATCCTGCCGACCACGCCACCGGTTTCGAATTGCGCGACGCCGCCGAACTGGACGGCGCTGCCGCGCTTCTCGAGCAGCGTGGCATCCGCGTCGCACGCGGCACGGCGGACGCGTGCGAGCAGCGGCGCGTGCAGGCGTGCATCCACTTCCACGATCTCTCCGGCAACCGCATCGAGCTGGTGGTGCGGCCGCAGCACAGCGGCAAGCGGCACTTTCCTAGCGTCGCTGCCGGCATCACCGGCTTTTCGCACATCGGCCTGCGCTCGGCCGATCCGGCGCGCGACGAGGGCTTCTGGACCGGTGTGCTGGGCGCGCGCGTGTCGGATCGAATCGGCACGTCGGCGCTGTTGCGGATCGATCCCGTGCATCACAGGATTGCCTTGTTTCCGTCGCCGCGCCCCGGCGTGCAGCACGTCAACCACCAGGTGGAGAGCATCGACGACGTGATGCGCGCGTGGTACCGGCTGCAGGCGGCCGGCGTGCGCATCGTGTTCGGCCCGGGCCGGCATCCGACCTCCGGCGCGTCCTTCGTCTACTTCGAGGGACCGGACGGCATGGTCTTCGAATACTCGACCGGCGTGCGCCTCATTACCGCCGAACAGGAACCGCACTACCAGCCGCGCCAGTTTCCGTTGGTGCCGTCGTCCTTCTGCATGTGGGGCAGCAAGCCCGACATCCCCGAATTCCGGAACTGAAATGACCGCACCCACGCCCCAACCTCGCCTACCTACCCGATTGCCGCGTAGAATCGCCACGCGTATCGTTCTACTTCCGGAGGTGTCATGACATTCACTCGACCGATGCTGGCGATGGCGCTGGCGGCGATGTTTTCCACGGGGTCGGCCTTGGCGCAGGCCCCCATCAAGATCGGCTTCATGGCCGAGCTATCCGGGCCGCAGGGCGCGCTGGGCCAGGATCAGTACGATGCCTTCATGATGGTGGTGGAGCGCAATGGCGGCAAGCTGGGCGGCGTGCCGGTGACGGTGCTGCGCGAGGACAGCCAGCTGAAGCCTGAAGTTGCCACGCAGATCGTCGACAAGCTGATCGAGAAGGACAACGTCTCCATCATCACCGGCGTCACGTTCTCCAACGTGATGATGGCGGTGAACAAGAAGATCGTCGACAAGGAAGTGTTCCTGAT
>JBKJSU010000283.1:0-3511 GCA_046594415.1 Casimicrobiaceae bacterium
CGGCGCCGATGAAGAAGGAAAGCATGGCGGGCGCCGCGGGGTCGGTTACCGCGGCAGATAGCGCGGCGAAACCTGCGGGGGGAGCGCGGGAGCGCGACACCGCGCGCGATGAGACGAGCGCGCGCAACGCGCCGGCCGCCGCGTCGCGTGAGCTGGCGCGCAGCACCGCAAGTCCCGCCGAATTGCAGGCGCGCGCCCGCGATCCCGAGACATGGATTGCCCGCATCCGCAAGTTGCGCGCGGACGGCCGCATTGCAGAGGCCGGTGCTGAACTGCGCGAATTCCGGCGATACGTGCCCGATGCGGAGTCGCGCCTGCCGGCGGATTTGCGGCAGTGGGTGCCGCTGCCGTAGCCAATCTCTGTTGGCAGATTTGCGGTATTGGGTGCCGCTGCCAGCCGCTGTAGGCGAGGCTTCAGCCTCGCCTACGGAGCATTCGTGCGTCGCGGGGCGGTGCGCGAGGCTGAAGCCTCGCCTACAGAGTTTTCGGGCGTGTGCGTTCGGCGGCGAGCGCGCGCATCAGCGTCTTGATCGGCGCGGGCAGCGCGGCGCCCAATGCATCGGCCGGCGCAATCCACAACATGCCTGGCGCGGCCACGCCATGCGGCCATCGCTTGACCCGCAGGCGTTGCGGATGCAGCGTCAATGCAAAATGCGTGAAGCCGTGTTGGATGGGTGTCATGGCGACGGCGGGTTCGGCTTCCGCGCCAAACCGCGCGCGGATCTCGGCATGCATGTCGACGGCAACGGCGCACTCGGGCAGGCTCCACAGTCCACCCCAGATGCCCAGCGGGGCGCGCTTTTCGAACAGGAATTCGCCGGCGCGCTCGAGCAGGAGCAAGCGCACTTCACGCTGCGGCAGCGGCTTTTTCGGTCGCGCGGCCGGCAGTTGCGCGATGCGATCGTTGCACAACGCCACGCAATCCGCGGCAACCGGGCACATGCCGCATTCGGGCGACGAGCGTGTACAAAGCGTTGCGCCCAGGTCCATCAGGCCTTGCGTGTAGGTCTCGAAATCTCCGTCCGGCAAGCGCCGTTCCGCGATGGTCCACAGCGCGGCTTCAACCTTGGGCGTTCCTGGCCAACCGTCGATACCCGCATGACGCGCGAGCACGCGCTTGACGTTGCCGTCGAGGATGGCCGCGCGTTCGCCGGCCGCAAAGACCGCGATGGCCGCCGCGGTGGAGCGGCCGATGCCGGGCAGCGTGACGAGTGTTGCCGCATCGCGCGGGAACACGCCAGCATGCTGATCCATCACCGCGACGGCTGCCGCATGCAGGTAGTGCGCGCGCCGGTAATAGCCCAAGCCACTCCAGTGTTCGAGCACGCGCTCGAGCGGCGCGCGGGCGAGCGCGGCGACATCCGGAAACGAGTGGATGAAACGCATGTAGTACGGAATGACCGCCGCCACCTGCGTTTGCTGCAGCATGATTTCCGACAGCCAGATCCGGTAGGGATCGCGGGTGTTCTGCCAAGGCAGGTCGTGGCGGCCGTGCGTGCGTTGCCACGCCACGATGCGGTCGGAAAAGGGGCGGGGGCGGGACATCGGTTAGCCGTATTTTCGTAATGGCCGCTGTAGGCGAGGCTTCAGCCTCGCGCGATGTACCGTTGCTGCCTGCGAGGCTGAAGCCTCGCCTACACAATCACCAACAGCCTCGTCCCCGGGGGCCTACTTCATGCCGAGTCGCTGCCTGGCCTTGCCGGCGGATTCGGACTGCGGGTACTTGGTGATCAGCTCTTCGAGCGTGCGGCGGGACGACGCGCTGTCGCCCAGCTCGGATTGCGCGGACGCGATGTTGAGCAGCGCGTCGGGTACCTTGGTGCTGTCCGGATAGGACGCCAGCAGTTGCCGTTGCGCGGTGATTGCGGCGCGGTAATCCTTGCGCGCGAACTGCGCGTTGCCCACCCAGTATTGCGCGGAGGCGGCCAGCGGGCTTCTCGGATACGTCTTGACGAACGTGCCGAAGCTGGCGATGGCACCGGCATAGTCGCCGCGCTTGAATTGCTCGAGCGCACCGTCGTAGAGACGCTGCTCGGTAGCCGGTGCAGATGACGCCGACGCGGCGAGCGCGGGCGTGCCGGCCAGCGCGGGTGCCGGCGTTGGTGGTGGCAACGTACCTGCAAGGGGTGCTCCCGCCGCCGGCGCGACGCCGGCATTGGTGGCGGGCGTTGCGGCCTCCGTGAGCGGCGCGGGCACCACACCACCCGGACCGGCTTCGAGCTTGCGCATCCGCGAATCGAGGTCGACATAGAGGTCGCGCTGCCGCTTCTGCGACTCGGTGAGTTCGTGCGTCAGCACTTCCACCTGGCCGCGGATGCGGGCCACGTCGGCCTTGATGGCCTCGACCTGGTTGAACAGCTCGACGAGACCCAGGCCCTTGATCTGCTGGTCGAGCGCGGCCAGCCGCGCATCGAGGTCTCTTTGCAGGCTGTCGAGTCGTTCGTTGGTGGCCTTGATGCTCTTGCGCGCCTCTTCGTCGTCAAAGAGCCCCGCCTGCGCACCGTGCGCCGCCATGGCGAGCGCCAGCGCCATCCACCAGTGCCGTGCGCGCATGGTTGGTGCCTTCAAACGTTACTCGCCGGCGTAGACGATGTCGGCGCGGCGATTTTCGGTCCACGCCGTTTCGTCGTGACCGAGATTGCGCGGCTTTTCTTCGCCGAAGCTGACCGTCTCGATCTGGATTTCCTGCACGCCCAGCAACGTCATCATCCGCTTGACCGCATCGGCGCGCCGCTGGCCCAGCGCGATGTTGTATTCGCGCGCGCCCCGCTCGTCGCCGTGACCTTGCACCGTGACCTTGGCGGCGCGATTGCCCGAGAGGTAGCGCGCGTGCGCCTCGACCATCGGCTTGTACTTGTCCGCGACCACAAAGCTGTCGAACTCGAAGAACACCTCGCGCTTGGACAGGATGTTGTTGGGATCCCTGAGCATTGCGGACCCCGTGGTCGTGCCGGTGTTCGCGCCCGTAACGCCGCCGGTGGTGGCGGGACGCGTGGTGGTGCCGGCCGCGGCCGCTGTCGCCGCAGGATCGGTGGCGGCCGACTTGTCCTCCACCGGTGCCGTGGTGGGCGACGAACTGCAGCCGACGAGAACGAATGCGACCATTGCCGCAAAGACGAATTTTTTCATGGAGCCTCCTGCCTGGATTGGGGCGTGGGCGCGCAAGGCGCCGTGGCCGGGAGAAATGCGTGAACGCTGCGCGACCCTGACGCCGTCACGCGCGATGATGTTGATGGAGGAAGTGAGATGGCCGCAGCTCATGGTCGAGCGAAGGGACCCCACGCGGGTTCGCGCACATCGCCCGCGGGCGCAACGAGCCGCTGCTTGACGCGGCCATCGCTGGAAACCGCGGCCAATATACCACGGCCCCCAACCTCGTTCGCGTAGAGGATCAGCTTGCCGTTGGGTGCTACGCTGGGGCTTTCGTCACCCGGCCCGGCGGTCAACACCTGCACCTGCCTGGTAGCGAAATCCTGCGTGGCGATCTGGTAGCGGCCGCCATCGCGCCGCA
>JBKJSU010000215.1:0-2639 GCA_046594415.1 Casimicrobiaceae bacterium
GTGTCCTATGCAGGCGAGCCCTGGGCCACCGCGCACATCGCGGTCGCGCTGGTCGCCTACGCGCTGTTTGTCGTCGCGGCGATGCACTCGCTGATCCTGACCGGGCTCGAAAAGAGGCTGCGCCGCGGTTTGTCGCCCGAATCCGGCGAGGAAACGCCGCCGCTGCTGACGCTGGAGCGCATGTTGTTCCGCCTGGTCGGCGCGGGGTTCGTGCTGCTGACGCTCACGCTGGCCAGCGGCGCGCTTTTTTCCGAACAGTTGTTCGGCAAGGCGATGACGTTCAACCACAAGAACGTGTTCTCGCTGCTTGGCTGGCTCACCTTCGCGATCCTGCTGGTGGGCCGCTGGCGCTACGGCTGGCGCGGCCGCCGCGCGCTGTATTGGATCCTCGCGGGTACCGCTTTGCTCGTGCTGGGCTATCTCGGCAGCAAGTTCGTGACCGAGGTCGTCCTGGGCCGATGATGCGATCACGGTCAAGCCTTGGCTGACATCTCCACCGGTACGCTGGCGATCACGCTGGCGATCATGCTGGTGGCGTCGGCATTCTTCTCGATCGCCGAAACGGCGATGATGGCGTCCAACCGGTATCGCCTCAAGCACCGCGCGCAGCGCGGCAATCGCGGCGCCCGGCTGGCGCTGGGATTGCTCGCGCAAACCGATCGCCTGCTTGGCGTGATCCTGTTTGGCAACAACCTGATCAACGCCGGCGCGGCGACGCTGGCCGGCCTCATCACCGGGCGCATGCTCGGCGAGGGCGAACTGGCGCTGGCGGCCGGCACCGTGGCCGTGACGTTCCTGATCCTGGTGTTCTCGGAAATAACGCCGAAGGTGATCGGCGCAACGCACGCCGATCGCATTGCGCCGATTGCCGCCTTCGTGCTGGCGCCGCTGTTGCGCGTGCTGCAACCGGTCGTCTGGTTCGTGAACCTGTTCGTGCAGGGCCTGCTCAGGATTCTGCGGATCAAGCCGGCGCAGGAAGGCGCCACGCAGCTCACGCAGGAGGAGTTGCGCTCGCTGGTGCTGGAGGGCAGCCAGTACTTTCGCGGCAAGCACAAGACGATGCTGGCCAACTTGATGGACCTCGAGGCCATCACGGTCGAGGACGTGATGACGCCGCGCAACCAGATCCACGCGCTCGACTTCGCCGAGAAGCCCGCGCTGCTGCGCCAGCAGCTCGCCACGTCCTATCACTCGCGCGTGCCGGTGTTCGAGGATTCGCTCGACAACATCATCGGCGTGTTGCCGCTGAAGGCGGTAGTGCACTTGCAGATGCACGCGACGGATCTCGACGCCGCGCGCCTGCGCTCGCTGCTGCGCCCGCCCTATTTCATCCCGGCCGGCACGCCGCTGCTGACGCAACTGACCCAATTTCAGGCCGACCGGCAGCGCCTGGGCCTTGTGGTCGACGAGTATGGCGAATTGCAGGGGCTCGTCACCATCGAGGACATCGTCGAGGAGATCATCGGCGAATTCACGACCCAGGCCCCCGGCGGGTCCGAGGTTTACCGGCGCGAAGCCGACGGCAGCGTGGTCGTGGCCGGCATGTCGCAGCTGCGAACGCTCAACCGCCGTCTCGGCACGCAGTTCCCGCTGGACGGCCCGAAAACGCTCAATGGCCTCATCGTCGAACACCTGGGGGACATCCCGGACGCCGGCCTGTCGTTCCGCCTTTTCGGGCAATTGCTCGAAATCCTGCAAACCCAGGACCGTGCGGTAAAAGTCGTCAAACTGATAGGTCCGGTAGGGCGCGGGACCGCGCCTTTACAAATGCCGATCGAGCGGGCATGATCGTCTGGTAACATTTTATGCGAATGGAATAGCGGTCGATTTGCCCCCTGGGCATGCTGTTTGCTTGCCATTGCCCGCCAGCCCCCGACACCTACCGCCCGGACCCAAACCTACACGATGGCCACGCACGCCGCCACCCGCACGATCAGCGGACTTGCGCGCGCGCTCGCGCAAAGCGGCGTGATGTCCGATTACGAGGCGGAAACCCTGCAATCGCAGGCGCAGGCCTCTGGCGTGTCATTTGTCGAGCAGGTGCTAATCGGCAAGCGCATGACCGCGCAGCAACTTGCGGTTTTCGCGTCGCGCGCCTTCGGCACCCCGCTACTCGACCTTGCCAGTTTCGACGTCGACCAGATCCCCAAGGAATTCCTCGACGTCAGGATCGCCCTGTCGCGTCGTGTGTTGCCGCTCTTCAAGCGCAACAACAAGCTCTTCGTCGCCATCTCCGACCCGGCCAACCTGCAGGCGCTGGAGGAGATGCGGTTCAAGACCAATCTCGTGCCCGAGGCCATCGTCGTCGAGGACGACAAGCTCGGCAAGGCCATCGTCCACGCCATCGAAGGCGCCGGCACGACGCTGAAGGACATGTCCAACCTCGAGGACATGGAGGTCGGTCTCGAGGACGGCGCGCCGGCAGTCGCGCTCGACGACGACTCGGACATCGAAGACGCGCCGATCGTCAAGTATCTGCAGAAGATCCTGACCGACGCCATCGCCGCCGGGGCCTCCGACATCCACTTCGAGCCCTATGAAAAGTACTATCGCGTGCGCTACCGCATCGACGGCATCCTGTCCGAGATCGCGCAGCCGCCACTCGCCATCAAGGACAAGGTCTCCTCGCGCATCAAGGT
>JBKJSU010000361.1:0-3168 GCA_046594415.1 Casimicrobiaceae bacterium
GGCGTGCCGGCCTTCGGGTCAGCCCCGGTAACCCGGATCGATCCTGTCCACGATGCGGATCAACGCGTTGAACGCGTCCTGCCCGGCGCCGAACTTCGGATTGAACTGCAGCGAATCGGCCGTGCATTGGCGCTGGATGTCGTCGGCGATCAGTCGCGGGGCACCCATCGCCATCGCCGCAACCGGAATTTGGCAGGCCCGCTGCAGCAGCCACAGGATGGCGAAGGCGCGCGGCACGCCGTTGCCCCACGCCAGCAGCCCGTGGTTGCGCAGGATCACCGCCGGTTTGTCGCCGATGCTGCGCAGCAGCCGCGGACCTTCTTCCGCGTGCAGCGTGATGCCTTCGAAGTCGTGATACGCGAGCTTGCCGTAAAGCTGCGCGGAATAGAAATTCGACGGCGAGAGTCCGGCGTCGAGGCTGGCCACCGCCGAGCCCGCGGTGGTATGCGTATGCATCACGCAAAGCGCCTGCGGAATATGGCCGTGAATGGTCGCGTGCGGCGTGAAGCCGGCAGGATTGATGGGCCAGTCGGAGTGTCCGACGATGTTGCCGGCGAGATCCACCTTGACGAGATTGGAGGCCTTCACTTCGCTGTAATGCAGGCCGAAGGGATTGATCAGGAAATGATGGTCCGGCCCCGGCACGCGCAGCGAGATGTGGTTGTAGATGAGCTCAGTCCAGCCGAGGAAATGGAAGATGCGGTAGGCCGCAGCCAACTCCACGCGCGCAGCCCATTCGTCGGGGGCGATGCCGTCGGACCCGGCGGAACCTGCCGGCGCGGCTTGCCCGGCGTGTGCTCGACCCGCGATGTCAGGTGCACTCATCATCAACGCCTCGCATCAGACAAACTGGAATTCGATTGTACCCAGCGGCCCGTATTCGACGCGAAAGCGGTCGCCGGCGACACCCGTGGTGGGACGGGTGAACGATCCCGACAGCACGAAGTCGCCCGCCTCGAGCCGCTCGCCGTACGGCGCGATTTTCTCGGCCAACCAGGCCACGCCAATCGCCGGATGACCGAGCACGCTGGCCGCCAGCCCGGTTTCCTCCACCACGTCGTTTTTTGCCAGCACCGCGCCCACCCAGCGCAAGTCGATCGCGTCGGGCTTGATGCGGACGCCACCGGGAATCACGCCGGCATTGGCGGCAAAGTCCGCGATCGTGTCGAACACCTTGCGCGGCGCGCGCGTATCGCGGTCGAATTGCTCGATGCGCGCGTCGATGATTTCGATGGCGGGGATCACGTACTCGGTCGCGGCGAGCACCTGGTCGAGGGTGACGCCAGGCCCCGCGAGCGGTCGCGCGAGCACGAACGCGAGCTCCACTTCGACCCGCGGCGCGATGAAGCGGCCGCTGGGAATGTCGCCGGGCGCGAAGAACATGTCGTCCAGCAACGGCGCGAAGTCGGGCTCGGTGATCTGCGACGCCTGCTGCATCGCGCGCGACGTGAGGCCGATCTTGCGGCCCTTGATCGTGCGGCCGGACGCCAGCTCGCGGCGCACCCAGGCGCGCTGGATCGCATAGCCGTCGTCGATGGTCATGGCGGGATGGGCGCGCGAAAAGTGGCGCAGCTGGGTCCCCGTGCGTCGGGCTTCCTGCAATTGTGCTGCCAGGGACTCGATAACGGCTTCGTCAAGCATGGGCAGCCACGGTCACGGCGTGCGCAGGCGCGCATGCAGGTTGTTGTGCTTCCACGTGCCGGATTCCGGGAACTCCTGGATCTCCATCGACAGCGCCAGCCCACGGTGCTCGAACAACGCGGCGAAATGCTGCTGGATCACCGCAAAAAGCGCGTCGCCGGTAGCCTTCAGCGTGGCTTCCGGTCGACCCCGCGCCACCGCCAATCGTGCGTGCACGTAGGCGGCGTCGGCGCGGCCATCCGCGATGCAATAGTCCTCCGCGGCAAACGCGCGCACGCGGATCCCGCCGATGGGGTAGATCGCCTTGCCGTCGATGTTGATGTCGCCAAGCGCGCGCGCCAGCGCCGCGCACAGCGGGCCGATGGCCCCGTCCGCGCGCAGGTTGGCCGAGTAGTCGAGCGTGAGGTGCGGCATCGTGACTTCTCCTTGCCATCAGGCCGGCAGCGGCGCGACGGGAAAGATCGCGTTGATCTGGCCGGTGCCGGAACTGCCGAAATACGGGGTGATGATCTCCACGCCACGATCGTAACGGGCACCGCCCAGCGCGCCCAGCAGCATTGCCGTGTCGTGCATGCCGCCCTCGCCCCAGCACTTTTCGTCGTACATCGGCAGCATGTCGAGGAACGCCGCCCACTCGCCCTTTTTCCACATCTCGACCACGGCGAGGTCGGTACGCAGCAGGAACTCGTTATACGTCTTGTGCAGGTACTGCGCGGCGGTGCCGTTGTCGGCAAAGTGGTGGGACAAGGAGCCGCTGGCGAGAATGGCCACCGTGCCGTCGTATTGCGTCTCGATGGCCTGTCGCACGGCGGCGCCGAAGCGCTGGCTGTCGCGCAGGTCGTGCCAGTTGCACCACGCGGCAATCGCCACCACCTTGAAGTGCTTGTCGGCGTTCATGTAGCGCATCGGCACCAGCGTGCCATATTCGAGGTCGAGCGTCGTGTGGGCGTGCCAGCGCGCCTTGATGCCGGCCGCGTTGGCGCCTTCGCCGAGAATGCGGCCGAGATCCGTATTGCCGGGATAGGCGTAGGCCATGTTGTTGATGAAATGCGGCAACTCGTTGCTGGTGTACACGCCCTCGAACTGCGCAGCGCAGTTGATGTGGTAGTCGGCGTTGACGAGCCAGTGCACGTCAAACACCACGATGGTGTCCACACCGAGTTCGCGGCACCGCCGGCCGATCTCGATGTGGCCATCGATGGCGGCCTGCCGGCACCCGTGATGCTCGCCCGGCAGCTCGGACAGGTACATCGACGGCACGTGGGTGATCTTGGCGGCGAGTGCGAGTTTGCCCATGGTCTTGTTCTCCTGTCCGCTCAGGACGCGAGGCCCCAGCGCGGAATCGGATGATCGCTGATCGATACGCAGACGTTCTTCGGCTCCAGGAACACCTCGAAGCTCCACGTGCCGCCCTCGCGGCCGGTGCCGGAGGCCTTGGTGCCGCCGAAGGGCTGGCGCAGGTCGCGCACGTTCTGGCTGTTCACGAAGCACATGCCCGCCTCGATAGCGGCGGCCACGCGATGCGCG
>JBKJSU010000486.1:0-3919 GCA_046594415.1 Casimicrobiaceae bacterium
ACATTGGCTTCGTAGCACGCGGCTTCCAGGATCGATGCGTATTCCTTCGGCAGTGCGGCGAGCGCCTTGTCGTTGACGAAGAGATCGAGTTCCGGGCCGCCTTCCCACCAGCCGGGGTAGTAGTAGTTCTTGGCGACTTTGTAGAAGCCCAGCTTTTCGTCGTCGTACGGGCCGACCCACTCGGCGGCATCGATCGTGCCCTTTTCCAGCGACGGATAGATGTCGCCGCCCGGAATCTGCTGCGGCACGGCGCCAAGCTTGGCCAATACCGTTCCGGCAAAACCGCCGATGCGTATCTTCAGGCCTTTGAGGTCGGCGACGGTCTTGATTTCCTTGCGGAACCAACCGCCCATCTGCGCGCCCGTGTTGCCGGCGGGGAAGGCCACGATGCTGTACGTCTTGAAGAACTCCGCCATCAGCTGCTTGCCGCCGCCGTGATACATCCACGCATTCTGCTGGCGGGCATTCATGCCGAACGGAATGGCGCAGGCAAACGCGAACGTGGGGTCCTTGCCGAAGAAATAGTACGGGGCCGTGTGGCAGCACTCGACCGTGGCGTTCTGCACCGCGTCGACCACGCCGAACGGGGGCACGATTTCGCCGCCGGCGAAGACCTGAATCTGGAACTTGCCGCCCGTCGCCGACGCCACGCGCTTGGAAATGGTTTCCGCGCCGCCGTAGATCGTGTCGAGACTCTTCGGGAAGCTCGATGCCAGGCGCCACTTGACCTCGGGGGCGCCCTGCGCGAACGCGGGCGCGGTGCCGGCAGCAAGAATGCCCGCCATACCGGTGTTTTTCAGAAATTTGCGACGTTCCATCTGCTACTCCTCCGATGTGCCGGACTCGATGCCGGCGTGGGACTGCGTAACTTTACGGGGTTGATTCGCTACAACAATCGCGCAGGCTTTTTGCCGCCGGGCGCGTCAAGCGGGCCCGACAGGATCCTGTCAACCTGAAAGTGTAATGGAAATTCGCCCATCGCACGCATAGCCGGGGCGATCAGGACGTGAGCTTGCGCACCGCCGAAAACAGCGCCCACGTCCACCCGGCCTGCTGCTCCAGCGTCTGCGAAAACCGGATCAAGTACCGGGCGTTGCCGGTGTCGAGCTCGACCATGCCGCCGGACATGAACTTGTGGTCCGGACCGAT
Source organism: Casimicrobiaceae bacterium (assembly GCA_046594415.1). Classification (GTDB taxonomy): domain Bacteria; phylum Pseudomonadota; class Gammaproteobacteria; order Burkholderiales; family Casimicrobiaceae; genus VBCG01. Next base: position 1,150 of record JBKJSU010000486.1, read on the forward strand.
CAGGCTGCGCTGGGACGCCTGGCGATTATCCGGGTGGTTAGGCAGGTAGATGCCGAAGAACGGCCGCTCCGCGGGGACGCGACCCGCTTCGGACGGATAGACCCAGCTGCGCATGAGCACCCGCACCATGCGGCGCGCGATGATTTCCACGCCCACGGTGACCTCGTCGACCTGCAGCCGCTGCATGCGGCGCACCACCGCCAGCGACCACTCTTCGCCCTCCTTGATCGCCACCAGCTCGCCCAGCTTGCCGGGTGCCTCCTTGGCGGGCGCCACCAGCCGGCAGCCGGTGTCGCTGCGGTCGGTGACCTTCCACGTGGTGCCGCGGATCCGGCGGGCGACCGACTCGGGGTTGGCGTGCGGATTGACCAGCTGCGTCACCTCGTCGTAGCTGGCGGCAATGCCGGGCGTCCGGGCCTGGTCGGGCAGGCGCTCGATCTCGGCCACGGCACGAGTCAGTGCCTGCAGCCCGACGACCACGCGCACATCGCCGTCGGTGGCGTAGCGGGGCGCGCGCGGCGCCTGGGCGATGGCTTCGGGGCCGAACAGCGACGCCAGGCGCATCAGCAGCAGCCGCTGCTCGCGCACCGGCAGGTCGCCCTGCTTCGCCAGTTCTTCCTCGTGTTCGGGCAGCCAGCGCATGCGTTCGACGATGCGCGCATACATCGGACCGGTGTCGAGGCACAGCACCCTGCCGCCGGCATTGGGGCGCTCGCGTCGGCGCAATCCCGACGATCCGGCGAGGTCGACAAAGAAGGAGGCACCTTCGGACGGCGGCGGCGTCAGCACCAGGGACGGCGCCCAGTCCTCCAGCTGGCGCGCGACCCACTCGACCTGGTCCGGCGTGAAGTTGCCCGAATCTAGACGCATCAGCAGTAGCGTCTTCAGGTACTCCTGCTCGAACGATACGCCCGGCTTGCCGAAGGCGCCCACGCCGAACACCAGCTGCTCGCGCTGCCAGCCGCGCGACCGCGCGAATTCGTAGAGCTCGTGATAGTCGCGCCATTGCGCAGGAATCCACTGACTGTATCGGTAGAGCCGGTATTTGCCGTCGAGCCCGCGATAGTGCGCGAGGCGCACGATGACCCACGGCAGGATCGAGCGCCAGCGCTTGTTGTCCGCGCGCGGATACCCCGCCTTGAGCGCGAGTTGATACGCGGCCGTGAAGGCCTTGACCAGGTCGAACACCGAATGCCACAGGCGCGACTCGACCCCGGTGCTCTTCTGGTAGTTGATCGTGTATTGCTGCGTGAGCTGCGCCAGCACGGGCTCGAGGCGCCCGTCGATGCGCAACAGCGCCTCGACCTGCGCCGGGCCGGCCTCCTTGCGCGCGCCGGGAAAACCCGCCACCAGTTCGAGCGCTTCCTTCTGCAATGCGGCCGCATCGGTCGCCGAAAGGTGGGCAATCCAGCGCGCCGCGTTGTTGGCGCTGGACAACGGGTCGGACAGCGCCCGGAACCAGTTGGTCAGCGGCTCGAGCACGGTGTCGACGAATGCCGCAGGGTCGTGACCATAGTCAGCCGCCGGCCACGGTCATGCGGTCGATCAGGATCGATCCCGTGTGCCTCGAGCCGCGACGATCGACGTCGTTGCCGATGGCCACGATGCCCTGGAACATCGCGCGCAGATTACCGGCGATCGTGATTTCCTCCACCGGAAACGCGATCTCGCCGTTCTCGATCCAGAATCCCGCAACACCGCGCGAGAAGTCACCGGTAACCGGATTGACGCCCTGGCCGAGTTGCTCGGTGACGAGCAGGCCGCGGCCCATCCGGCGCAGCAGTGCGGGGAGGTCATCGGCGCCCGGCATGAGCACCAGGTTGTGACTGCCGCCGCCGTTGCCCGTGGATTGCATGTTGAGCTTGCGCGCCGAATACGACCCCATGAAATAACCCTGGACCACGCCGTCGCGCACGACATCGCGCGGCGCGGTGGCCACACCCTCGCTGTCGAAGGGCGCGCTGGCGCGACCGCGCAGCAGGTGCGGCTCCTCCCGCAGCTGCACATGCGGCGCGAACACTGCCTGCCCCAGCGAGTCCGGCAGGAAGGAAGACTTGCGGTAAAGACTGCCGCCCGAGACCGCATGCACGAAAAAACCGATCAGGTCGGCGGCTTCGGGGGCCTCGAACACCACCGGGCACTCGAGGGTCTCCAGTTGTCGTGCACCGAGGCGCCGTACGGCGCGCTCGCCGGCGATGCGCCCGATGGTTGCCGCGGGCGCCAGGTCGGCGGCGGCGCGGGCCGCGGTGTACCAGTAGTCGCGTTGCATCGTGTCGCCGGCTTCGGCGATGACGGCGCAATCGATATGGTGCCGCGACGTGCGATAGCCACCCGTGAAACCCAGCGTGTTGGCGTAGACGAACTCGGATTCGCTGCGCGCAACCGTGGCACCTTCGCTGTTGGTGATCCGCGTGTCGACGGCGCGCGCCGCGGCTTCGGTTTCGCGGCCCATGTCGATCGCGGCCTCGACGGACAGGTCCCACGGGTGATACAGGTCGAGGTCGGGCCAGTCGTGCGCCAGGCGCTCGGGGTCCGCAAGGCCGGCCGCCGGGTCATCTGCCGTATAGCGCGCGATCGCGATGGCCTTGTCGACGGCGGCGCTGATCGACGCATCCGAGAAATCCGCCGTGCTCGAATTGCCGCGCCGCTGCCCCACGTAGACGGTAATGCCGATGCTCTTGTCGCGGTTATAGGCAATGGTCTCGACCTCGCCCTGGCGCACGGTGACGCTCTGGCCCACGCCCTGCGAGATGTCGGTCTCGGCCGCCGT
>JBKJSU010000226.1:0-4435 GCA_046594415.1 Casimicrobiaceae bacterium
TGATTGCGTTGCTGGGTGCTGGTGTGCTGCTCGTCACGGGCTGCAATACGGTCGAAGGCGCGGGCAAGGATGTGAAAGCCACTGGCGCCGCCGTGGAAAAGGCAGCGGACAAAGCCAAGCCCAATTGATGTCAAAGCGCGGCGATGCCGTGCGTTCTTCTCCTGTTTTTTGAACGGAAACTGCCATGAACCTGCGTGACGAGATCCAATCGCTGCTAAATGCGCCAGCAATGAACGTCGACGACGTGCGGACGTTGCTTCGCGTTGATCACGACGAGGCGCTGCAAATCGCGCGGGACATGGTCGATGCCGAAGACGCGGAAGCCCGGCGCGCGCTGTTGCGACAAATGCTGCCCACGTTGACGTCGCATGCGCAGGCTGCCAAGTGCACGGTTTACGACTCGCTGCGCCAGCTGCGAGGCGTGGACGGCGCGCGAACGATGGCGGACGTTCGCCTTGACGAACACCGATCGCTCGAGGCACAGCTCGCGTGGCTGGCCAAAAGCCGCAAGTCCGGCTCCGACGAATGGCATGCACGCGCGAAAAAATTGCTCGAGCTGCTCGCGCTTCACGTCGAAGCCGAACAGGCCGGGATGTTCAAGTTGCTGGGCGAACATTTCGACGACGTGGCTCTCGCGGCGCTGGGCAGGCGTTTTCTCGCGGCAAAAGCACGTGCGGCGGGAACGAAGACGGGTATCGTCGTGACCAGGCGTGATCGGCGTGCGGGCGCAATGGGTGCAGCGGTTTAGCGGCCGTTGCCGGGGCCTGCGAAGTTGTCCGGTGCGAACGAATACAGGTCGCAAGCCGGCGCTGAGCGTTCCGGGAGGAGATCCCGCGGAAACGGACCGGCAGGCGTTGCGACAGTCCAAAAGAAAGCGGCCGGATCCATGGGACCCGGCCGCTGCGTTTTGCGATCCTGCTTAACGGAGGACCTTGCCCAAAAAGAAACCAATGGCCAACGCGCCCAGCACCGCGGTTAACGGCCGCTCCCGCACATAGCTGCTGCAGACTTCGACGGCCTCGGTCGAGCGTGCAGCGATCGCCCGGCTGCTGGTGCTGGCCCATTCGGCGGCCGGCGTGGCGGCATCGGCCGCGCGATTGATCGTGCGATGGGCGGCACTCGCCACGCGTTCGATGCCGGGCGTCGCTTTCTCCTGCGCGGCGTTGACGGCGTCATGGGCCAAGTTGGCCGCCCCGGCGATGGTGGCGGAAGGATTCATGGCTTGGGTGTTATTCATGAGGAAACTCCTTGAAAATTGAAGGGAAAGGGCATCGCGTGTTATGCGCAAGACATGCAGGCGATGCTTCCTGACGCATTTCCATTGTCGCGTTGCGGCGGCGGCCGAGTCATCGGCGTGACCACGAATTTGGTGTCGGAGGAACGCCGAGGCAAGCGTAGGTTGGACGCCCGACCGCAGCGTCGACCGCCGCCCCCTCTCTGTGGCAAACTATCTAACCACATACCGTGCGGCGTTGTGTTGCCATGGCCGATATTCATGATCGCCGCTTCCTCCAGCGTCGTCGACTGGGCCTCTTGGCCATCGTCGCGCTGCCGGTCGCGCGGCTGGCGGCAGCGCAGGCGCCCCCCCCCGTTTCGTTGATCGTCCCCAACGCCGCCGGCGGATCGGCCGATCGCGTGGCACGGGTGGCCGCCCTCGCCCTGGAGGAACTGCTCGAACGCAGGATTGAGGTGATCAACATTCCGGGTGCCGGAGGCGTGACCGGCACCAAGGCGATCACCGGCTACAAGCCCGATGGCAATGCACTCGGCTTGGCAGTCAGCCAGCCGATGATTGCGGGGAAATTGCTTTCGCCGGCGGCCACCTACAACCCGGTCGACGATTTCGAATGGCTGGCCATCCTCGGCACGTATCCCAACGCCGTGGTGGTCAGTGCGCGGCGCCCGGAGCGGACGCTGGATGAAGTTCTCGCTTCCGCGCGTAGCGCCACGACACCACTCGTGTACGGCTCGTTCGGGGTCGGGACCGCAGGGCATCTGGCGGGCAGCTTCCTGCACCTCGAACAGCAGGCCAAGCTCGAGCATCTCGCGCTCGAACGCGCGGACGACGGCTACGAGCGGTTGGCGTCGGGCCAGATCGATTTCCTGTTCGATGGCGTGCCCAATGCCCGGGAGGCGGCGCCGCGCGGCGGGCATCGAATCGTGGCCGTCACGTCGGCCGCGCGCGTGCCTTCGTTGCCCGATGTTCCGGCGTTCGGCGAGCGCTGGCCGCGTGAGTCCTTCGTTGTGTGGGTGGGCATCGTGGCGCCGCGCGGGCTGCCGCCCGACGTGTATTCGCGCTTGGCGTCTGCGCTCGGCGTGATGATGCTGGAGCCGCGCCACGCACAGGCGCTGCGCGCCACCGGGCTCAACTTCCTGGGCTTGAACGGACCGAAGGCCAGGTCCTACGTTGAAGCTGAAATTGTGCGCACTGCGCGGCTGATTGCGCGACTTGGGGGAGAGGTCTCCCACCGTCCCTGAGCAATTGTCTCCGCGCAATGGCGCAGGCGCCCCATCGTGGCGTCGTCCGCTTCCTACAGCGGCAACTCGATTTACCGCTTCGACATTGCGTCAGTGCAAAACAATGCAGGCGCATTGTTCGTAACCCCTTGTTTTTCATAGAGATCAACGTTGGCACGCGGGTTGCAAAGTGTTTTGCATGGCCGGGCGAAAGGCGCCGGGCAGTCGAACCGAGGAGTCACACATGAACTGGGATCGCATCGAGGGCAACTGGAAGCAACTCAAGGGCAAAGCCAAAGTGCAGTGGGGCAAGCTCACCGATGATGATTTCGACGTGATCGCCGGGAAGCGCGATCAGCTGGTCGGCAAGATCCAGGAGTCCTACGGCATCAGCAAGGACGAAGCCGAAAAGCAGGTCGACAACTTCGGCATGGCGTTTCGTGACGAAGACTTTCCGAAACAGCAGTAAGGAGCACGAGCAATGAACAAATCCAAATTGATGGTCGCGTTGTTCACGATGGCCGGACTGACCATGTCGGCCGGAGCGTTGGCGCAGGGCACGACGAAGGCAACCCGCGACATGGCGGTGACGAAAGCTTCGGAACAGTACAAGGCCGACAAGGCCGCGTGCTCGGCGCTCAGCGGTAACGCCAAGGACATCTGCATGGTTGAGGCCAAGGGCAAGGAAAAGGTCGCCAAGGCGGACGCCGAGGCCACATTCCAGAACACACCCAAGGGCCGTGAGAATGCTCGCGTCGCTCGTGCGGACGCCACCTACGCCGTATCGAAGGAAAAGTGCGACGACGTGGCCGGCAATGTGAAGGACGTGTGTGTGAAGGAAGCCAAGGCTGCGCTGACGCGTGCTAAGGCTGACGCCAAGGTGGATCGGGTTGCCACGGACTCGAAGGCGCAAGCCGTCGAGAAGACGACGGCCGCCCGGAAGGATGCCAACGAGGACAAGCGCGACGCCGACTACAAAGTTGCAGTCGAGAAGTGCGATGTCCTGGCTGGCGCCAGCAAGGATGCCTGCGTCCGGGATGCCAAGGTCCGCTACGGCAAAACCTGACAGCGCGAAGATGGGGCGATGGTGAGTAGTTCTCTCCCCTCCCGCCCCATCGTTTCTTCCCGGCCGGGTTTGCGTTGCAATCCCGGCTTTTTTTTCGGTTCGCCTCAACGCCAACGAGAACCTGTAGGACCGTAGGCAACAGCTGAACGCGCCGGCGGCTTATCGTCGGCCTGCGTGCACGACCGCAAAATCGCAACCTATTGAATAGTCTTCATACAACCCAAACGGAGGTTTCCCATGCTTCGCTACGCCGTCATTTTTTTCGTGGTCGCCATCGTCGCCGCGCTCTTCGGATTCGGTGGCATTGCCGCCGGCGCGACGGAAATTGCCAAGATCCTGTTCTTCGTCTTTCTGATCCTGTTCATCGTGTCGCTGGCGGCCGGACTGATCAAGCGCAGTCCCTGACCGCGTGCCCTGACCGCCGCCGGGCGCCGAACGCGTGCCGGCGGCGGTCGTTTCAACCAATCAATTCCAACGAAATTTATCCCCGATGCGATTCAACGCCCAGGAAATCACCGGCAGCCGAGTGCAGATCCGCTACTCGGTCGAGCTCAACTTCGAACTGGCCGGACCCGCGCAGTTCCTGCTCAACGTCCACGCGGCGATGACCCCGCAACAAGTGGTCGTTGAAGAAAACTTCGGGGTGCACCCGCTGCGAGCCTACACGGTCGACGCCGACCCCGCCACCGGCAACCGCATCGCCGCATTCAGCGGGAATGCCGGGCCGTTGCAGGCGACGTATTCCGCCATGGTGCAGATCGCGCATCGGGTGGCCGACCCCTCGACGCTTCCCGTTGAAGAACCCGCGGCGTTGCCTGTGCGCACTTTGCGCTATCTCTATCCAAGCCGTTATTGCCAGGCTGATCTGGTGCAGAAGGCGGCGTGGGACCAGTTCGGCTCCATGCCGCGCGG
>JBKJSU010000236.1:0-2833 GCA_046594415.1 Casimicrobiaceae bacterium
CACGTCGTGGAACGCGAGACCAGTCCCGATTTCCTGGCGGCCCTCGTCGTCGATGCGAAGGGGCGCCTCCCCACCGATCTCGGTCTGAAGGACACCGTGCTCGTCTGGCCGGGCGAATCGGTGCGCATCGCCATCGATTTTCGGCATCCATTTGCGGGGTCGCAGATGTACCTGCTGCATTGTCACAACCTCGAACACGAGGATGCCGGCATGATGCTGCGGTTCCGGGTCGGATGAAGCAGCGCGCGCAACACATCCTGTTGGTTGGCGGCGGCCACAGTCACGTCGAGGTGCTGCGCCGGTTCGCGCTCAAGCGCGACCCCGATGTCGAGCTCACGCTCGTGTCGCCGGCGCCCACCACGCCCTATTCCGGCATGCTGCCGGGCACGATCGCCGGCCACTACACCCTCGCGCAGGCATCGATCGCACTCGCGCCGCTTGCCGCTTGGGCGGGCGCCCGCTTCGTGCGCGGCGAAGTGGTGGCCCTCGATCTGTACACCCGAACCGTGCAGCTCGCCTCCGGCGCACTTCACGCGTTCGACCTGGTGTCGCTCGATGTCGGCTCCAGTCCCGCCATGACCGTGCCCGGCGCGCGTGAGCACACGCTGGGCGTGAAGCCCGTCGAGCCGTTTCTTGCCGCGTGGGAACAGATGCGCATTGACGCTGTTGCCGGCACGGTCAGCACCATCGCCGTCGTCGGTGGCGGCGCGGGCGGCGTCGAGGTGCTGCTGGCCATGCAGTATCGGCTGCAGCAGGAAATGGGACCAGCCACGCCGCGATTCGCGCTGATCACCGACCAGCAGCACATCCTGGCGCAGCACGCCGCCGGCGTTCGCGCCCGGATCGGACGCATCCTTGTCGCGCGTGGTGTCGTGCTGCACCAGGGCAGCGCGGCGATCGCCGTCGAACGCGGAACCGTCATCGTCACGCATGGCCGGCGCATCGCGTCGGACCGCATCGTCTGGGCCACGGGCGCCGCGCCGGTACCATGGCTGGCGGCCTCCGGTCTGCAGTGCGATGGCGCCGGCTTTGTCGCCGTCGACGCCGACCTCAAGTCGCCTACACATCCGTTCGTGTTTGCCGCCGGCGACTGCGCGTCGCAGATCGGGTCACCCCGCCCGAAGTCCGGCGTGTTTGCCGTGCGCCAGGGTCCGGCGCTGGCTGCCAACCTGCGCCGGGCCGCGCACGCCGAGGCGTTGCAGCGCTATCGCCCGCAGCGCGAAGCGCTCGCGCTGATTTCCACCGGTGACTGCCATGCCATCGCCTCGCGCGGGCCGTTCGTCGTGGAAGGCGATTGGGTATGGCGGTGGAAGGATTCAATCGATCGCCGTTTCGTCGCCAAATATGTTCCACCTCAAGGTTCCCCTGCCGCCTCGGCTTAGAATAGGTGGCATGAAGGTGCGCTTCCTGTTTGCAGTCCATGAACCCACCCGTGCGTGGCGCCTCGTCATGCATCTGCTGGCGATGGCTTGCGTTGGCATCATCACGCCAGCGGCGCTGGGGGCGGACGTCGTGCCGATCACGCTGACTCCGAAGCAGGTTTCGGCGCATGGCTGGTACTTCCAGGGGGACGTCGGCATGGCCAGCGCGCAGAACAAGGGCTACATGTCCAATGCTGGGTTCGTGGTCACCACGGACGGCGTCGTCGTGTACGACACACTGGGCACGCCCGCGCTGGGCGAGGCGATGCGCGCCGCCATCCGCAAGGTCACCACGCAACCGATCCGGCGCATCGTGATCAGTCACTACCACGCCGATCATTTCTATGGACTGCAGGCGCTGGCCGCCGACGGCGTGCCGATCTACGCGCACCGGGCCGCCGAAAAGTACCTGCAATCAGGCCAGCCGATGGAACGACTCGCGCAGCGGCGCACCGATCTCTTTCCGTGGGTGGACGAAAACACGCGCATCGTCCCACCCACCCAATGGCTCGACGGCGACACCAGCTTCCGGCTGGGCGGACTCACCTTCGCCATGATCTTCACCGGCGGTGCGCACTCGCCCGAGGACCTGATGCTGTTCGTCAAGGAAGACCGGTTGCTGTTTGCCGGCGACCTCCTGTATTCCGGCCGCGTACCCTTCGTCGGCAACGCCGACAGCGCCGGCTGGCTGCGTGCGATGGACAAGCTGATCGCGCTGGACCCGCGGGTGGTGGTGCCCGGTCACGGCCCGGCCACCCGCGATGTGCAGCGCGACCTCGTGCTGACCCGCGACTACCTCAAGTTTCTGCGCGAGGCGATGGGCGCTGCAGTGACCACCCTGCAGCCGTTCGACGAAGCGTACGCGGCAACCGACTGGTCGCGCTTCAAGGGCCTGCCGGCGTTCGAGCAGGCCAATCGCATCAATGCGTGGGGCACCTACCTGCGCATGGAGCAGGAAGCCCTCGGTACCGCCAAGCCATGAATGCCACCCACGATCCGGTGCTCGCGGTGGCCATTCGCGCGGCGCAGGCGGCGGCGAGCGTCATTGCCGACGCGGCGCTGGACCTGAAGCGCCTACCCACGTTTTCCAAGCAGCACGGCGACATCGTGTCGGCTGCCGACATGGAGGCTGAGAATGCCATCGTCGCGACACTGCGCGTGGCGTTTCCCGGGCATGCAATCCTCGGCGAGGAGTCGGGATTCATTGAAGGCGCCCGCGACGGCGGCGGCTACAAGTGGATCGTCGACCCGATCGACGGCACCGCCAACTTCGTGCACGGCTTCCCGTATTACGCAATTTCGATCGCGCTGGCGCGCGGTACCGAGATCACGCACGCCGTCGTGCTGGATCCGGTGCACAACGAATTGTTCACGGCCGCCAAGGGCAAGGGCGCGTATTGCAATGGCACGCC
>JBKJSU010000249.1:0-2594 GCA_046594415.1 Casimicrobiaceae bacterium
TTCGTCGCGCGTGCGCGAGGATGATGTGGCGCCACTGGGCAAGATTCTCGGCGACGCGACCAGCCGCTGCGCGCGCCGCCTCGACAAGGATGAATACCCGGGCTTCGAGTTCTACGCGTGCAACAAGCCCGGCCTGCCACGCGCCGTGATCCTGCGCGATTCGATGGCGATTCCGCTGCTCCCGCTGCTGTCGGAGAATTTCAGCCGCGTGGTGTATGTATCGACCCGCAAGCTCGATCGCGCGCTGATTGAGCGCGAGCGACCGGACATCGTGATCGAGGAACTGGTGGAGCGCTCGCTGCACGCGCCCGGCGCGCTGCCGATGGATCGCTAGCGCAGCGAAGCCCCTTGCCCCCTAAAGGCGAGGCTGCAGCCTCGCGGGCTCGTTGGCGACATACCCGCGAGGCTGCAGCCTCCCCTGCAGTGCACCGGAACCATCGACTTATCCGCGCATGCCCTTGCGCAACTCCGGCTCCATACCGAGTTCCTGGATCTTGCGCGTGAGCGTATTGCGGCCCCAGCCGAGCCATGCCGCGGCTTCCATCCGGTGCCCGCCGGTATGCGTCAGCGCGCGCCGGATCAGTGTCTTCTCGAACTCCTGCTCGAGCCGGTCGCCCACATTGCGCTCGCCGCGCGCCAGCGCCTGCGCAAGTTCGCGGTCGAGCGCCTGCTGCCAATCGGGTTCGCCGGTCGCGCCCGGCGCCGCCGGCGCCTCGCGCACTTCCGGCGGCAGGTCGCCGACATCGACCCGCTGTCCCAGCGCCATCACCGTAAGCCAGTGGCAGATGTTCTCGAGCTGCCGCACATTGCCGGGAAATGAAAACTGCGCGAGCGCCTTGGTGGCCTCCTCGGTGAGCACCTTCGGTTCCGCCGCCAGGTCGCGCGCACTCTTCAGCAGGAAGTGTCGCGCCAGCGCCGGAATGTCCTCGGAGCGCTCACGCAAAGCCGGCAGGCGCAGCCGCACCACGTTGAGCCGGTGCATCAGGTCCTCGCGGAACAAGCCCTGGCGCACGCGGTCCTCGAGGTTCTGGTGTGTCGCCGCGATGATGCGCACATTGGCGCGCAGCGGCGCGTGGCCACCCACGCGGTAGTACTCGCCGTCGGCCAGCACCCGCAGCAGCCGCACCTGCAGGTCCGCGGGCATGTCGCCGATTTCATCCAGGAACAGCGTGCCGCCTTCGGCCTGCTCGAAGCGGCCGCGCCGCAGCGCCTGCGCGCCGGTGAACGAGCCGCGCTCGTGGCCGAACAGTTCCGACTCGAGCAGGTCCTTCGGAATGGCGGCCGTGTTGATCGCAACAAAAGGCATGGCGGCGCGCGGCCCGTGCCGATGCAACGCGCGCGCCACCAGTTCCTTGCCCGTGCCGGACTCGCCGGTGATCGTCACGGTGGCGCTGGATTGCGACAGGCGGCCGATCGCACGGAATACCTCCTGCATCGCCGGCGCCTGGCCCAGGATCTCGGGTGTCTCGTTGACCACGCCGGCAGCCGGTGCGGGAACCACAGTTTCGGTCGTCGCGCGGCGGATCAGCGCCATCGCGTGATCGATGTCGAACGGCTTCGGCAGATATTCGAACGCGCCACCCTGAAACGCAGCCACCGCGCTGTCCAGGTCGGAATAGGCGGTCATGATGATCACCGGAATCTGCGGAAACCGCTCCTTCACCTTGTTGAGAAGCTCGAGGCCGCTTTCGCCAGGCATCCGGATGTCGGAGACCAGCACCTGTGGCTCGCTCGTGGCGAGCGCCTGCAGCACCTCGTAGGCTGTCGCAAAGGTCCTGAATGGAATGCCCTCGCGCGCCAGGGCCTTCTCGAGGACCCAGCGGATCGAGCGATCGTCGTCGACGATCCAGACGGCGCGGGTGTTGTCGGTGCGCGGCGGTTCGTAATCATAGGCGTACATGGTGGAGGGCATTCCCTTCTCGGGCGCGTCAGGCGGCAACACGCGTCAGTTCCAGTGGAATCACGATCGTGAACACCGTGTGCCCGGGCACACTGCTCCACTCGATCGATCCTTGATGTTGGGCGACAAAAGTCTGGGCGATCGTGAGGCCGAGGCCGCTGCCGCCGTCGCGCCCGGACACCAGCGGGTAGAAGATCCTGTCGCGAATGGCCTCCGGCACGCCGGAGCCGTTGTCGTGAATAGACAGCGCAAGCGCGAGCCGATGCCGTTTCTTGGCCAGCGTGACGCCGCGCGCGATGCGCGTCTCGAAGCGGATCTGCGGCTCCGCGACCGCGCCGGTCAGTGCCTGCGCGGCATTGCGCGCGATGTTCATCACCACCTGTGTCAACTGCTCGGCATCGGCCTCGAATTCCGGGATGCTGATGTCGAAATCCGACACCATCGCGATGGCGGGAAACTCCGCCTGCACCACGCTGCGTACGCGCACGACAATCTCGTGGATGTTGGTGCGGCGGTAGGTGGGCAGCCGGTGCGGCGTCAGCAGACGGTTCACGAGCGATTGCAGCCGGTCGGACTCGCCGATGATGACCTGCGTGTACTCGATGAGATCGGGGCGGTCGAGTTCGCCTTCCAGCAACTGCGCCGCGCCGCGGATGCCACCGAGCGGATTCTTGATCTCGTGGGCCAGGCTGCG
>JBKJSU010000260.1:0-4327 GCA_046594415.1 Casimicrobiaceae bacterium
TGTGCTTGTGCTTGGCAAACACCGGCGTGATCTGCAGCAGCGCGTCGCGCACCAGGCCGCGGGCCTTCTCCGCATTCTTCTGGTTGTTGCCGTCCAGTGCATCGATGTGACAGAAGAGCTCCTTCTCGAAGCGATGCAGGAAAAGCCGCGCACGGGCGCGCATCACCGGGTCGGCCGGCATCAGTTGCGGATGCGGGAAGCGCTCGTCGATGTATTCGTTGATGATGTTGGACTCGTGCAGCACCAGATCGCGTTCCACCAGCACCGGCACCTGGTTGTACGGGTTCATCACGGCGAGGTCCTCGGGCTTGTGGTCGAGGTCGACGTCGATGATCTGGAAATCCATACCTTTTTCGTGCAGCACGATGCGGCAGCGCTGGCTGAACGGGTCGGTGGTCCCGGAGTAGAGGGTCATCATGTTGTTATCTCCCTGCGCGCGGCGGCCTGCCGCGTGATGTCAAGCGTGAGCCGAAAGGCGCGACTTCCGGCGCGAGGGCTCCGAGGAGCCCGCTGCAATGCAACGGGGCACGGACGCTGCCGTGCCCCGCGCGAACGATTGGTGGCGTACCGTCAATGCACCTTCTTCCAGATCGAGCGCTTGAGCAGATAGACCAGCGTGAACAGCACGCTGAGGTACAGCAGCACTGTGATGCCGAGGCTGATGCGCTTGTTCTTGACCGGCTCCGCCGCGTAGTCGAGGAAGTTGACGAGGTCGGCCACCCACGCCTGGTACTGGACCGGCGTCAGCGTGCCCGGCGCATCGGGGTTGGCCGCCACGGTGATCACCGCCCACTTGCCGCCTTCGGCCGGCTCGAGCTTGCTCAATCCCTTGATGCCGATGGACGCGGCGATCGCGCGCTCATGGGTGTCGAAGGTCGTGGTCACGAGCCTGGAGGGACCCGACAACTGCCACAACACATGCGGCATCGCAACCTTGGGGAACACGAGGTTGTTCCAGCCGGTGGGCGTGCTCTCGTCACGATAGAACGAGAGGAAGTAGTTGTAGAGCCAATCGGTGCCACGGATGCGCGCCTGCAGCGAAAGATCCGGCGGCACGGCACCGAACCAGGACCGCGCGTCGGCGGCGGACATCGGGCTCGTCATCGGCGCCGAGATCCGCTGGCCGCCCATGATCAGGTTGTCCTGGATCTGCTGCTCGGTGAGGCCGAGGTCCGTCAGGCGCTCGTAACGCAGGTACTTGAGACCGTGACAGGTCTGGCAATAGTTGACGTAGTTGCGGGCGCCGCGTTGCAGCGACTCCGCATCGAGGCGATGGATCGGCGCGGGCTCCATCCGGAGGTCAGCACCTCCGGAAGCGCCGGCAACGCCGGCAACTGCGAGGAGAACCGCGGCGGAAAAGGTGGCGAGCTTGTGCATGCGATTACGTCGTCCTTTCCGGGACGGGCTTGGTCTTGTCGCGTGCCGTGTACCAGGGCATCAACAGGAAGAAAGCGAAGTAGACAACGGTGAGCACGCGAGCGACGACCGTGGCCTTGTCCGCGGCGCCAAGAATCGGCCAGCTCTGCGGAAACTGTCCCCAGATCGTGACCGGCACCACGCCGAGGTAGCCCAGGATGAGGAACGAGATCACGAACGCGGCGAGCCAACCTTTGTAAAGGTTGCCGCGATAGCGGATCGAGCGCACCTTGCCGCGGTCGAGCCACGGCAGCGCAAAGAAGACCATCACCGCCGCGCCCATCAGCAACACGCCCCACACCTGGGTCGCAAAGAACGACGGCACGGCGCGCAGGATGGCGTAGTACGGCGTGAAGTACCACACCGGCGCGATGTGCTCGGGCGTCTTCAGCGGATCGGCCGGGATGAAGTTGTTGGCTTCGAGGAAGTAGCCGCCCATTTCCGGCACGAAGAAGAGGACGGCCGAGAAAATGGCGAGGAAAAACACTACGCCGACCATGTCCTTGATCGAGTAGTAGGGATGGCTGTGGATGGCGTCCAGCGGCAGGCCGGTCTCGGGATTGATGGGCTGGTGCTTGACGTCGATGCCGTCGGGATTGTTGGAGCCCACTTCGTGCAGCGCCATGAGATGCGCGGCGACGAGCCCCAGCAGCACCAGCGGGAACGCGATCACGTGAAACGCGAAGAAGCGGTTGAGCGTGACGTCGGAGATCGTGAAGTCGCCGCGGATCCATAGCGCAAGCCCGTCGCCGATGATGGGCACCGTCGAAAACAGGTTGACGATCACCTGCGCGCCCCAGAACGACATCTGGCCCCACGGGAGGAGGTAGCCGAAGGAGGCCTCGCCCATCAGCACCAGATAGATGAGGCAACCGAAGATCCAGATCAGCTCGCGCGGCTTCTGGTAGCTGCCGTACATGAGGCCACGGAACATGTGCAGGTACACGACGAGGAAGAACGCCGATGCGCCAGTGGAGTGCATGTAGCGGATGAGCCAGCCCCACTCGACGTCGCGCATGATGTACTCGACGGAGTCGAACGCATACTTGGCGTCGGGCTTGTAGTTCATCGTCAGGAAGATGCCGGTGGCGATCTGCATCACCAGGACCAACATGTTCAGCGAGCCGAAGTAATACCAGAAGTTGAAGTTTTTCGGCGCGGGGTATTTGCCCCACTGGCTTTCCCACAACTGGGTCAGCGGGAATCGCGCGTTGATCCACCCAAGAATGTTGTCCATCCATCCACTCCGTCAGTATTCCGTTCCGGGCCACTGCCCGCGCGCGTCTGGCGGCGGGACCCGGGGTAAAGCTGCCTGCCTTGACCGCCCTTAGCCGCCTGCGCCGACGCCGACGCCGATCACGATCTTCGCGTCGGACAGGAATTTATAGGGCGGGATGACGAGATTGGTGGGCGCCGGCATCCCCTTGAAGACACGCCCGGCGAGATCGAATTTCGACTGGTGGCATGGACAAAAGAAGCCGCCCAACCACTCGGACCCGAGGTCAGCGGGCGCGACATCCGGACGGAACGTGGGCGAGCAGCCCAGGTGCGTGCAGATGCCGATGGCGACCCACATCGAGTCCTTGATCGAGCGATGCTCGTTCTTGCAATCGGCGGGCTGCTGGTCCGTGTTGGAAGTGGGATCGGCCAGCCGGTCGTTGAGCTTGGGCAGCGTCGCCAGCATGGCTTTGGTGCGGTTCAGTACCCAGCACACCTTGCCGCGCCATTCGACGGTGATGAGTTGGCCTGCCTCCACCTTGCTGATGTCGACTTCGACGGGCGCCCCGGCGGCGCGCGCACGCACCGACGGAAAAAACGACATGACGAAGGGTGTGGCAGCGGTGACCGCACCCACGCCGCCCACGACGCCGGTGGCGCCCAGCAGGAACCGCCGTTTTTTCGAGTCGACCGCTTGATCTGCCGCAGCTTCGGACATCTTCGAAGACCTCAAAGGAGCGCTAAAACACAAGGTGGCCCGCCTTGATCCTCAAGCGCGCGCCACCGTTTTCGTGACATGTTTGCAAAACCCACGGAGTATACGGGATTTGTGCACCGCTTCGGAAGCCCCCGCCCCGGTTTTTCCTTGGAAAAGGACGGTGAATCAGCCGCTTGCGCGCGATTTGCCCCGCGCTGGACAATGCCCCTGGACAAGCGCGCCCGCCCTGCTGGCTCTATACTTTGCGTCATGTTGCGCAAATTCTGGCTCCTGTTCGCCCAGGCCTGCACCGTGTGCGTGGCCGCGCTTTTCATCGTCTCGACGCTGCGTCCCGACCTGATGCAGCGTGTCGGCAGTCGCGTGGCCAATGTGATCGTCACCCAGGAAACACATACGCCAGTCACCGGTGCCCGCGTGGGCTCCTATGCCGATGCCGCGCGCAAGGCGATGCCGGCGGTGGTCAACATCTATACCAGCAAGGACGTGAAAGCCCGCAATCCGCTCGCCGACGACCCGGTATTCAAGCGCTTCTTCCCCGACCTCGACCGCGGGCCGGCGCAGCGGCAGACCAGCCTCGGCTCCGGCGTGATCGTGTCCTCCGACGGCTTCGTCCTCACCAACCACCACGTGATCCAGGGCGCCGACGACATCCAGCTCGTGCTGTCGGATGGGCGTCGCGTGGCGGCGCATGTGCGCGGCACCGATCCCGAGTCGGATCTCGCGGTGCTGAAGATGGAGGCACAGGACGTCCCGGCCATGACCTTCGCCGCCACCGACAGCCTGCAGGTGGGCGATGTCGTGCTGGCCATCGGCAATCCGTTCGGACTGGGCAACACGGTCACGCTGGGCATCGTCAGCGCACTCGGCCGCAACTATCTCGGCGTGAATCGCTTCGAGGACTTCATCCAGACCGACGCCGCGATCAATCCGGGCAACTCGGGCGGCGCGCTGATCGACACCGCGGGCAACCTGATC
>JBKJSU010000261.1:0-4415 GCA_046594415.1 Casimicrobiaceae bacterium
CCCACCGGCGTGTAGCTCGCGAAGAAACCGAACATGACGGGAAAGACGAAGAAGTAGGCGAAGGCCATGCCGATCAGGAAGAACACGAAACTCGACACGATCACCGGCACCACCAGCTTCTTCTCGTGCTGGTAGAGGCCGGGGGCGACAAAGGCCCACGCCTGCCACATCACATACGGCAGCGCGATGACGAACGCCGCCATCAGAGTCACCTTGAGCGGCACCAGGAACGTGCCGGTGACGTCGGTGGCGATCATCGTGGCGCCCGGCGGCAGCGAGTGCAGCAGCGGCGCCGCCAGCAGCGCATAGAGTTCCTTGGCCCACGGAAAGAGGCACACCAGCACCACCACCACCGCGATGATCGCGCGCATGAGCCGGGTGCGCAGTTCGAAGAGATGCGACAGGAAGGTTTCCTGCACCTCGGTGAGGGGCGTGGGGTCGGTCATTGCTGTCCGGGGACGCTAGATCTTGTCGAAGCCGGGCAGCGAGGCCTGGCGCGACGGCGGCGACGGCGTGGCGTCCGCCAGTTCGCCGCCGGGTTCACCGGCCGGCGGCAACGACTCGAACAGCGGCGCGGTGCGCGTATCGGCGGCCGTGGGATCGGCGGCGGGTTCGACGACATTTTCCTGCAGCTGCCGCTCGACACTCTTGATGCCGGCTTGCGCGTCACCGGCCGCGTTTTCCACCGAGGACTTCAAGTCCTGCGCGGCGGACTGCACTTCCTTCTGCAACTTCCGCAGCTCGTCCAGTTCCATCTCGCGGCTGATGTCGGACTTCACTTCATTGACGTAGCGCTGCAGGCGGCCGAACAGGTGCCCCATCGTGCGCGCCGCCTTCGGCAACCGCTCGGGGCCGATGACGATCAGCGCCACGACGGCGATGACGACGAGTTCAGAGAATCCGATATCGAACATGGTGGGGCAAGCGAAACGCGCGAGGCGAGGCCGGAAGCATGCGAGTCACGACCGGCGTAGGCATGCGGCAGGCACTGTCGCCTGCCACGTCAAGACCGCCCCGGACACGCCCGCTCGCGCGGTCAGGATTTCGTGGTTTCCTTCTTGATCTCGGCGTCGATGGTCTTGCCGGGGATCTGCTGCGCCGGCGCGTCGGCGGCCGTGCTGCTGGCCGCATTGGGGTCATCGGGGGTCTTCATGCCGTCCTTGAAGCCCTTGACGGCGCCGCCCAGGTCCTGCCCGATGTTGCGCAGCTTCTTGGTCCCGAAGATCAGGACGACGACGACCAGAACAATCAGCCAATGCCAGATACTCAAGCCACCCATGGTGTGCTCCTTCAGTGCGTTGGTCGGAGGATCATCGGACCCAGAGGATCCGGCCCGCCGACCACGTGAATGTGAACGTGCTGTACTTCCTGCCGGCCCACGCGGCCGGTGTTGATAATCGTGCGAAAACCGTCGCCGGCGCCCAGCTGCCGCGCGAGCGGCCCCGCCATCGCCAGCAATTTGCCCAGCACCGGCGCATCGGCGATCGTGGCGTCGTACATCGTTGCTATATGCGTCTTCGGAATCATCAGGAAATGGACCGGCGCCACCGGCTGGATGTCGTGGAACACCAGCATATCGTCGTCCTCGTAGACCTTGCGGCTGGGAATCTCCCCGCGAACGATACGGCAGAAAATGCAATCGGGATCCGTCGCCGGCATAGTTTGAAGGGTTCCGTGGAGGCCGGGGTTGCGCCAGACCTCCCATTGTATCGTCACCGGCGATTACTTCGGCCGCGCGGCCTTTTCCGCGTGCCCGGACACGCCCTCCCGCCGCGCCAGTTCGGCCAGCACGTCGGCCGGCCCCAGGCCATGGTGCGCGAGCAGGACGAGGCAGTGGAACCACAGGTCGGCCACCTCGGCCGTGATCCGGGCCGGGTCGCCCCCCTTGGCGGCCAGCACCACCTCGGTGGCCTCCTCGCCGACTTTCTTGAGGATGGCGTCGTCGCCGCGGGCGAACAGCGAGGCGACATAGGATGCGCCGGCGTCGGCACCCTTGCGCGCCACGATGGTGGCCGCCACGCGGGCCAGCACGTCGTCCGTGGATGGGTCAGCCATCGCCGTAGATCGCCCTGGGGTCCTGCAGCACGGGCTCGACGTCCTGCCAGGCACCGGCATCGAGCTTCAAAAAGAAGCAGCGCTCGTGGCCCGTGTGGCAGGAGATGCCCCCGACCTGGTCGACCAGCAACAGCACCGCGTCGCTGTCGCAGTCGAGCCGGATCTCGCGGATTTTCTGCACGAATCCGGACGCTTCGCCCTTGCGCCACAGCTTCTGGCGCGAGCGCGACCAGTAATGCGCCTCGCGCGTGGCGGCGGTCTGCCGCAGCGCCTCGCGGTTCATCCACGCCAGCGTCAGCACCCGCAGCGACACGGCATCCTGCGCGATGGCCCCGACCAGGCCATCGGCGTTGAAGCGGACGGAATCGAGCCAAGCCTCGCTCACCGCATCTCCAAGCCGGCGCCGGCCATCACGGCCTTGGCCTGCGCGATGGTGAATTCGCCGTAGTGGAAGATGCTGGCGGCCAGCACGGCATCGGCGCCGCCGATGCGGATGCCATCGACCAGGTCCTGCAAGGTGCCCACACCGCCCGAGGCGATGATCGGCACATCCACGGCATCGGCCACGGCGCGCACCAGGCGCAGGTCGAAGCCGGTGCGGGCGCCGTCGCGGTCCATGCTGGTCAGCAGGATTTCGCCGGCGCCCAGCGCCACCACTTCCTCTGCCCACTCGATCACGTCGATGCCGGTGGGCGTGCGCCCGCCGTGGATATAGACCTGCCACTGGTCAACCGCGCACTTCTTGGCGTCGATGGCCGCCACGATGCACTGCGCGCCGAAACGCGCGGACGCCTCGCCGAAAAGATCGGGATTCTTCACGCCGGCGGTATTGATGCTGACCTTGTCGGCACCAGCGTTGAGCAGCGCGCGCACATCCTCGACCGCATTGACGCCGCCGCCCACCGTCAGCGGGATGAATACCTGCGACGCCACCGCCTCGATCATGTCGTAGAGCAGGCCGCGATTTTCGACGCTGGCCTTGATGTCGAGAAACGTCAGTTCGTCGGCGCCCTGCTCGTCATAGCGGCGCGCAACCTCGACCGGGTCGCCCGCATCGCGCAGGTTGACGAAGTTGATGCCCTTGACGACGCGGCCGTCCGCGATGTCGAGGCAGGGGATGACGCGCTTGGCGAGGCCCATGGCTGGCGGTCAGCTGCCCGCCGCCGCCTTGAGCGCTTCCTTGAAATCGAGGGTGCCCTCGTAGATCGCGCGTCCGGCAATGGCGCCGATGATGCCATCGGCTTCGTACTGCACCAGCGCCCGGATGTCGGCCATCGACGAGAGTCCGCCGGAGGCGATCACCGGCACCTTGATTTCGCGGGCGAGCCGCACCGTGGCCTCGATGTTGATGCCGCACAGCATGCCATCGCGCCCGATGTCGGTGTAGATGATCCCTTCGACGCCGTAGTCCTCGAACTTGCGGGCGAGATCCACGACGTCGTGCCCCGTCATCTTCGACCAGCCGTCGGTGGCCACCTTGCCGTCGCGCGCGTCGAGCCCGACCAGAATGTGGCCGGGAAACGCCGAGCACGCCTCATGCAGGAATCCGGGGTTCTTGACCGCCGCGGTGCCGATCACGACGTAGGACAACCCGTCGTCGAGATAGCGTTCGATCGTGTCGAGGTCGCGAATGCCACCGCCCAGCTGGATGGGGATGTCCTCGCCGATCACGCTGACGATTTCGCGGATGACCGATTCGTTCTTGGGGATGCCGGCGACGGCGCCGTTGAGGTCGACCAGGTGCAGGCGCTGCGCGCCCTGCTCCAGCCAGTGCTGGGCCATGGCCGCGGGGTCTTCCGAGAAGACGGTGACCGCCTGCATGTCGCCCTGGCGAAGACGCACGCAGTGGCCGTCCTTGATGTCGATGGCGGGAATGATTTGCATGGCGGCGGCAGCAGGAACTGCGGGAGCAACAGGGTGGGAAGCCGAAAGGGTCTGGGGGCAGGACGGCCGTCAGTCGCGGCCGTCCCAGTCGACGAAATTGGCGAGCAGCGCCAAACCGGCGCGTTGACTCTTTTCCGGATGGAACTGGGTAGCGAAGATATTAGCCCGCGCAATCGCGCAAGTAAACGGCGCCGGATAGTCGGCCGTGCCCACTGTCAGTCCGGCGGCGGCCGGCTCCGGGTAGAAACTGTGCGCGAAATAGAACCGCGCACCATCGTCGATGCCCGCCCAGAGCGGGTGCGAACGCGCCTGGCGGACCGGGCTCCAGCCCATATGGGGCACCTTGAGGCGCTCGCCGCGCAGCACCATCCGCTCGTCGCGAAAGCGGATCACCCGTCCCGGCAGCACGCCCAGGCAGGCCGTGGGACCCTCCTCGCTGTCGTCGAACAGCATCTGCATGCCGAGGCAGAGGCCGA
>JBKJSU010000270.1:0-2773 GCA_046594415.1 Casimicrobiaceae bacterium
GCCCCCGAGGCCGTGGATCAGGAATACCGCATCCGCCGCTGCCACCGGCGTCGCGGCGGCGGCGGCCGCGGGCGTGCCCGGCGCGACGGCCGCGGGCGCGGACGCCTCGCTCATGCCGCAGTCCGCGGCGGCGCGTCGATGCGCACGATCCCGGCCATCCGGTGCAGGCTCCCATCGTGATCGCGGATCGGCTGCGCTTCGTCGGTGACGTTGACGATCGCACCATCGGCGCCAGTCAACGCATACCCGATCAGGTCCGCTGCAACAGCGCCGCGCGCGCGCGCGTCGAATTGCGCCGCGACGCGGTCACGATCGCCGGGCACCACCAATGCAAGCCAATCCGCAAGCGACGCAAGCGGCGTGGACGCGTGCCCGAGGAGCTTCGGCACGTCGCCGGAAACCGCGAACTTTCCGCTCACCGGGTCCCATTCGTAGGCATGCAGCCGATGCGCGCCGATCGTGGCCTCGAACCGCGTCTGCCAATCGCGCGCGGCGCGCATGGCATTGCGCTGGCCCGCCGCCAGCGCGGCGATCAACAGCCCGGTCAACGCGATGGCCAGCGCATAGGCCTCCACCTCGAGTTCGGGCTCGCCGATGATGCCCGCGACGCCGGCGAACGGACCTTCACCCTGCGCCGTATTGAAGACGGCGATCAGCGCGCCGAGGAACGCCGCGAGCGTCGCGCCCTGCGTGCCCCACAGCAGCGCGAGCAACGCCATGAACACGATCGGGACATAAGTCAACGTGGGTCCCACCGAGCCGAAGAACCGCTGGTCGACGGGCCGATCGAAGAGCAGCCACAGCGAGCCCAGGAATAGTGCGGCGACCACCGCGCCTGCCGCGAACACCGGCATCGGCATGCCGCCGGAGCGACGCAGCCTCACGTGCGACCACGCGATCAGCATCGGCGCCACCAGCAGCGTGCCGATGAAGCTCGAAAGGGCCCAGACCCGAAAGGTGTTCGCACCCTCGTTGCCACCCGCAGCCACATGCCAGGCCGTTGCGAGCATGGCCCCCAGCAGTCCGAGCGGCAATGCACCGCCCACGATCACGGCGACGAGCTCGCGCGGACTATCGAGACGCGCCGGCAATGGCGTTAACCGCGATACGATGAACGCGGCGATTCCGGACGCGATCACCTCGATCGCGCCGTATCCGACCGACTCGAACGGACCGCTGCCGAGCGTGAGCGAAAACGCGGTCGCCCCCACCGCCGCGCCAAGGAAGATCGCCGGCCACCGTGCTCGCGGCAGCGCCAGCAGCATGCCGAAGACGACACCGCTGGCCAGCCAGACCGTCCAAGCATCGGCGGGCGAGTAGGCAACAGCCGCGGAAACGTTGCCGAGCGCGAAATACGCAACAGCGACAAAGACGGCAAGCATCACATGCTGCAAGGGAATTCCTTTCGTGGAAGGCGCGCCGCGTCGAATCGTTGCAACGCTAGCGTGCCGCACTCCGCAGTTGTTCCAGAAAACGTCGGTGCGTCAGCACCCACGCCACCGCCGGCGCCACCGCCGGCAGAATCAGCGATCCGAATTGATAGGCGAACGCGATCATCTCACGCTGCGCCGCGCTGAATCCAGTCTGCGAGGCGATCAGCGGCGACGCGGTGATCGCGATGTTCTTCAGGAAATCGGCGAGCACGCCCCACGTGATGAACGGCACCAGCGCGACGTAGCCGATCAGCATCGCGGTGGCGCGACGTCCGCCCGCGGCCAGCGTCAGCGCCGCGAAGAGCGGCAGCCCGAAGGCGTAGAGCAGCATGTTGACATCGACGCTGACGATGCCCGCAGTGTCAGCGCGTCCCGGCCGCAGCGTGGTGAGAAAGGTCAGCGTTGCGCCGTCGGCGGTGACGCTGCGCACGAGGTCGCCGAAGGCCGTGCTCGCGATGCCCGTTGCGAGCATGCGCACGGGCCACAGCAGCACGGGCGCGGCGACATACCAGACGACAAATGTCACCGGTAGCCACAGCAGCGCGATCGTCACGAAGCGGGACAGCGAAGTCTTGACCATGCGCTGGCGCCGTGCCGCGGATTCAGCCGGCTGCCGGCGCGGGCGGCGGCCGCAGCGTGGCGTCGTCCAGCGCCGGCACGCGCCGCACCCAGACCAGCCACACGACCAGCACGTCGAGCATGATCAGCGCCTGCCAGACGTAGAGATGGGCCCACTCAAAGACGTTGAAATTCCACTGCCCGATATAGAAGAGGCTGATCACGCGGACGACGTTCAGCGCCTGCACCGCGACCACGCCGATGGCGAGCCCGATGAAGCGGTAGCGCCACGGCGCCGGATACGCGAGGATGGCCGCCAGCAGGACCAGCGTGGCTTCGACGCCGTTGCAGCCGGCCTCGATGGACACCGCAAAGCCGTTGGCGCCACTGCGGATGACCTTGCCGCTGGCCACCACGTCATGATCGAACAGCGTGACGATCGAGGTGGCAATCGCCGCCAGCGCGTTGGTCCACGGCACGACCAGCCACGCCTGCACCCATGGGGTGAGCTCCAGCCCGAACAGCACGGCGAGGAGCACAACGAAGACGACGAAGAAGCGAACCATGCGGCATTCTACCGGCGGCGCCGGCTCCGCTCGCGCGCGCCGGCGCCACGCCGGAATAGCCTACGCACGGGCAAGGGGCGGATTCTTCGAGAAGTAGCGCGCGATGCCGTCGTGCATCGACTCGGCGAATTTCTGCTGGTGCCGGTCGCTGCGCAGCTTCTGCTCTTCTTCCGGATTCGAAATGAACGCGGTCTCGACCAGGATCGACGGGATGTC
>JBKJSU010000328.1:0-4759 GCA_046594415.1 Casimicrobiaceae bacterium
GGCTGGCTGTGGCGTACCTCGATCCGGTCTTCGTCGGGCTCGGCCGCGCGCTGGTCGCCGCGGTATTGGCCGTCATCGTGCTGTCCGCCACCCGCACGCCGGTGCCGCCCCGCGCCCTGTGGCCACGCCTTGGCGTGGTGGCTCTGGGCGTGGTCGCCGGATGGCCCGTGCTGTCCGCGTTTGCGATGCGCCATGTTCCCGCCGCGCATGGCGCCGTGGTCGCGGGCCTGCTGCCGCTGGCGACCGCGTTGGCCGGCGCGTGGCTCGCGCACGAGCGGCCACGGCGCAAGTTCTGGGCGTCGGCCCTGTTCGGCAGCGCGGTCGTCGTAGCCTTTGCGCTATGGGAAGGCGGCGGTGCGCTGCAACCCGCCGATCTGCTGCTCGCTGGCGCCGTGGCCGCGGCGGCGATCGGCTACGCCGAGGGCGCGCGCCTGTCCCGCATCCTCGGCGGGTGGCAGGTCATCTGCTGGGTACTGATCCTAGCGGCGCCGTTTGTCGTGATCCCGTCCTGGCTCACGTTCGACGCGCGCAACCTCGATGCGCCATGGCCGGCGTGGGCTGGCTTCGCCTACGTGGCAGTGATCTCGCAGTTCCTCGGATTCTTTGCCTGGTATCGCGGTCTGGCGTTGGGCGGCATCGCGGCGGTGGGCCAGACGCAACTGCTGCAGCCCTTCCTGACGATCATCGCGTCGGCGTGGCTGCTGGCGGAGCCGGTGACGGCCGCCACCTACATCGCCGCGGCACTGGTGATCGCGGCGATCGCGATGGGCCGGCGCGCCTGACCGTCTCGACGCGACGGCTGCCTGCGCCTAGTCGGTCGCGCCCGAATACGCCGCCTCGATCTCGCCGGAACGCTGCTGCAGCAGCACCGGCCGCCGCAACTTGAGCGTGGGCGTCAGGAGGCCGTTGTCCACGCTCCACGGTTCCACCGAACTCAAGACCTTGCGGATGCGCATCCACCGCGGAAATTTCTTCAACTGCTCGTTGGCGCGACGGGCCAGCACTTTCTCGTCGGTCTCCTTCGATACCGCAAGCAGCACGACAAACGGGCGCCCTTCGCCCACCAGCATCACCTGCTCGAAGATCGGATCGTGCAGGATCGCGAACTCCACATCCTGCGGCGGCAGCTTCTCGCCGTTGGACAGCACCAGGATATCCTTGGCCCGGCCACGGATGTAGATCCTGCCATCCTTCAATTCCGCGATATCGCCCGTATGCAGCCAGCCGTCGCGCAGCACCGCGGCGGTGGCCTCGGGATTGCGCCAGTAGCCCTGCATGACATTGGCGCCGCGCACCAGCAATTCGCCGCCGTCGCCGAATCGGACCTCGAGTCCCACCACCGGTGGACCTACCGACTCGGGCACGTTGTCGTCGAGGCGATTGACCGACAGCACGGGGGAGGCTTCCGTCATGCCATAGCCCTGCAGCATCGGCAAGCCCAGGCCGATGAAGGTGCGGGCAAGCTCGGGATCGAGCGCCGCGCCGCCGACCACCACCAGGCGCAGCCGGCCGCCCAGGCGCGCCAGCACGGGTGCCGCAACCAGCCTGCGCAGCAACGGTACCGCGGCATGATCGAGCACGCTGCCGCTGCCGGTGGCGACGCGATAACCGCGCGCCACGCACGCGTTGAAGAGGCGCCGCTTCCATGCCGAGCCGGCCAGCGACTGCTCAATACGGGCGCGAAACTTCTCGAAGATGCGCGGCACCGCGAACATCGCCGTGGGCGCCTGCGCCGCGAGGTCGTCCGCGATCTGCGCGACGCCGCGGGCGAAGGCCACCCGCGCGCCCAGCGCCAGCGGCAGGTAATAGCCGCCGGTACGCTCGAACATGTGCGACAGCGGCAAGATCGACAGGAACAGGTCATCCGGGCGCGCCATGTCGGTGGCGCGGCATTGCTCGACGTTGGCGAGGATGTTGCCGTGGGTCAGCATCACGCCCTTGGGGCGCCCTGCCGTGCCCGACGTGAAGCAGATGGTGGCCAGCGTCGTCGACGTGACCTCCGCTACTGCATAGGCGCGCGCTGCGGCCGGTAACCACGAGGCAACGGAAGCCCCGGTCTCGTTGGCATCCGGGCGCACGATCACGCGCGGCGGCAACGGCTGCTGCGGATCCTCCACCTTGGCCAGCGCCGCCGCGATCCGCGAATTCTCGACGATCAAGAGGCGCGCCTGCGCATTGGCCGCGCACCACGCGACGTTGTCGGGGTTGTCGTCGACATACAACGGCACCACCACCAGCCGCATGCCCAGCGCAGCCAGGTCGATGGCGACCCATGTCACGCCGTTGCGGACGCACAACGCGACGCGGTCGCCCGGTTGCAGGCCTTCGCGCGCAAATGCGGCCTGCCAACGGGCGGCCGCGGTGGCGACCTCGCCGGCCGTGACATCGCACCATGCCGCGTCGACGTAGTGTCGATAAAGGACGCGCGCCGGCGCGTTGTCGACGTGCTGCAAGAATAGATGCGCGATGCTTCCCGCCACGCTGCCCCCTGGTCGCACCTCATGCCGGCGGTGCTTTGTTCAAGTGCCGATTGTGCCCGCATGCGCGGCCACAATCCATCGGACACTGCGGCACGCGTTGGCTATACTGCGCTGCAAGGAGGACGGCATCGATGGCCACCATCAGGATCACGCGCAAGCACACGCTGTCACACAAGAAGGCTCGGGATGTCGCGGAAAAGATCGCGAAGGATCTGCAGCAGCGCTTTGAGCTCGAATACGAATGGGACGGCGAGGAGGTCGAGTTCGAGCGGCCCGGCATCACCGGCCGCCTGCTGGTGGGCAAGGACCGGTTCGACTTGGACGTGCAGCTGGGCTGGCTGCTGACGCCGTTGAAGCCCGCCTTCGAGAAGGAAATCCACCTGCAGTTCGACAAGCTGGTCGGCAAACCCTGACCCCGCGGCACCGCCTTCGGCCGCTGCATGCGCTCAGCGCAACGTCATCGGCTCCGGCGCGCGAAAGGCCAGCGGATCGGGAAACGCCTCGACGGCGCCACCCACGACCGCTTCGAGGACGTCGGTCTCCCGCCGCTGCACGGTGTCGAGGAACGTGGCGCCGCCGCCCATGCTGCGAAATGCCGAAAAGCCGCGCTCGAGGAAGTCCTGCAGTGCGCCCATGCCCGCCATCCGGGCCGGCTGGCGCATCATCATGAGCGCCGTGCGTATCAGCGGCTTGCCGACATAGCGGTCAAGCGCCGCGCCCACTTCGACGATGAGTCCGATCTGCCGGCGCCGCAGCGAGATGTTGCCGGCGTGGCGATACGCCCGACAGTAATCGGCGACCGAAAAATGGCCGTCGGCCCGCGGCAATCGTGACAACAGCGCGCGGTCGAGCTCCTGCGACAGCGCATTCAGCTCCACCGCCAGCGCGATGGTGTTGATGACAGCGGGCGGCAGCACCTTCACCATGACCGGCACCACGCGCGCGAGATCGGCATCGCGTTGGCTGAAGTCGCCGCTGCCGTAAAGATCGTTCTGGAAGAATTCCACCGCCTTCGTGTAGCGGCGATCGACCGCGAGGTCGGCATAGGTCATGCGCAGGCGCCGCGACTGCCACAGCGCGAGCCGGTTGAGCGCACCGGCCAGAATGGGATTGTCCACGCGCTCGCTATGCAGGCGCGCCACGCGCTCGAGTTCGCGGATGAGGGCGCCTTGCGCGGCGCCGGCGGGGAGGGCTTCGGCCATGGAACGCAACTTCGTCCGGGACAGCAACGCGGAGTCTAGCAGGCACGGCGCGGCGCATTAGATTGTTTGCTCTACCGGCCGTGGCTATCGTCTGCGTGTGTCGCATTCATTGCTGCAACCGAACCGTCGCAGGTTCCTCGCCGTCGGCGTGGCCGGCGCCGGCGCGCTCGCGCTCGCTGGATGGTTGCGGCGATCCCCGGCGCCTGCGCCGGGCGGCGCGACATCGAACATCTCTAACAGCGGGCAGGACATCCTGCGCGCCGTCGTACCGGTCATGCTCGCGGGCGTATTGCCACAGGAAGCCGCTGCGCGCACCGCCGCCATCGCGCAGACGCTCGCCGCACTCGACACCGCGGTCGGCGGCCTGCCCGCCAGCGCGCAGGCCGAACTGGCGCAGCTCTTCGACCTCCTGTCGTTGCCGCCAGTGCGCCTTGCCGTGGCCCGCATCGACGCCCCCTGGGCGGAGGCGTCCCCCGCGCAGGTACGGGCGTGCCTCGACCGCTTTCGCGGCAGTCCGGTGCAATTGCTGCGCGCCGCCTACGACGCGCTGCACCAGTTGACGTTTGCAGCGTGGTACGGCGATTCGCAGGCCTGGGCGGCCATCGGGTATCCCGGACCGCCGGCACTGACATGAGCACACGCGCTCCCTCCTCCATCGCCGACCCCTGGGCCCAGGCGGCCGCCGCCGGGTGGCGTGTCGTCGACGCGGCCACCCTCACCGGCGATACCACGCTGGAAGCCGATGTCGTCATCGTCGGCACCGGCGCCGGGGGTGGCACGGCCGCCGAGATCCTGGCCGATGCCGGACTGCGCGTGCTGCTGGTGGAAGAAGGGCCGCTCAAGTCGTCGCGCGACTTCAACATGCGCGAAGCGGAAGCCTATCCGCAGCTCTACCAGGACTCGGCCGCGCGCAAGACACGCGACAAGGCCATCAACATCCTGCAGGGCCGCTGCGTCGGCGGCGGCACCACGGTGAACTGGACGAGCTCGTTTCGCACCCCCCCGACCACGCTCGCCTACTGGCGCGAGCGCTGCGGGCTGCCGGGATTCACCGAGGCCGCGTTGGCGCCATGGTTC
>JBKJSU010000523.1:0-4581 GCA_046594415.1 Casimicrobiaceae bacterium
CTGACGCGGATGAAGACCGTCGATTTTTCGAGCTTCATCTTCTTCGAGACCACCGGCCTGATGGCCAAGTCGGCATCCGGATTCCAGACGCTGGTCGACCTCACCGGCAAGCGCATTGCGGTGATCGCGGGCACGACCAATGAGCGCGCGGTCAATACGCAGCTCAAACGTCAGCAGGTGAACGCTACCGTGGTGCCGATGGCCACCAGCCAGGAAGCCATGCTGGCGCTTGACGGAGGCACGGTGGATGCCTTCGCCAGCGATGCACTGCTGCTGATCGGCGCCGTGACCAAGGTCAAGGATCCCAAGGCGCTGATGTTGTTGAACGACCAGCTGTCGTTCGAGCCCTACGGCATTGCGCTGCCGCGGGGCGACACCTCGTTCCGGCTGGCGATCAACACGGCACTGGCGCAGATCTACGCCGGCGACGAAATCAACGAAATCTACAACCGCTGGTTCAGTTCGTTCGGCAAGCCGTCGGCGCTGACGGAAGCAATCTACGTCTTCGGCTCGATTCCCGTGTGAATCCGGATAACGATGGTGGCGGGGGACCTGCAATGACACTGGTCGTGACGGCAACCGGCAACGACATCGGCTTCATCACGCTCAACTGCCCGGAAAAGCGCAACGCGCTGTCCGAGCGGCTGGTCGGCGAGATCATCGCGGCGCTCGCGTCGTTCCAGTCGACGGGCGTGCGCGCGGTCATTCTGCGCGCATTGCCCGGATCGCCCGTGTGGTCGGCGGGCCACGATGTCGCGGAGTTGCCCACGGGCGGCCGCGATCCGCTGGGCTGGGACGATCCGCTCCGGCACCTCGTGCGCCAGATCGAGAACTTCAATGCGCCGGTGATCGCGATGATCGAAGGCACGGTATGGGGCGGCGCCTGCGAAGTGGCGTTTGCCTGCGATCTCATCGTCGCGACGCCGGATGCGACGTTCGCCATCACGCCGGCCAAGCTCGGCGTTCCCTACAACGTTTCGGGGATGGTCACGTTCGTCAACACCGCCAACCTTCGCATCGTCAAGGAAATGGCCTTCACCGCCGCGCCCATCAAGGCCACGCGCGCCGAGCAGCTCGGCATCATCAACCACGTGGTCCCGGTGGCCGAGCTCGAGGCATTCACGCTTCGCATCGCGCAGCAGATCGCCGCCAACGCGCCGCTGTCCATCGCCGTGATGAAGGAGCAGCTGCGCATCCTGGCAGGCGCGCGGCCGATGTCGCCGCAGGGCTTCGAGCGCATACAGGGATTGCGCCGCGTGGTTTATGACAGCGACGACTACCAGGAGGGCATTCGCGCCTTCAAGGAGAAGCGCAAGCCCGTGTTCAAGGGCACGTAACGCCGCCTTTGCGGCGTCCACCACCCCGGCCAGGACGCTGCGCTTGATCCAGGTCAACGTTGTGCCGGACCGGCCGGTATCACAATGGCGGACGATCCGTATTGGAGACACGAGGGTAGAGGGCGCGATGTTCGACTTGCCGGTCAGACGAGTCATGGGGCGGCGCCGGATCGTCAAGGCGGCCGCCGCGACCACCGTCATCAAGGCCGCGAAGCTCATTGCCGCGAGGAAGATCGGCGCTGTGATGGTCGTCGACGGCGAGCGGCTGGTTGGCATCTTCACCGAGCGCGACCTGGCCGTCCGCGTGGTGGCGCGCGAACTCGACGTGCGGACCACGACGCTGGCCGAGGTGATGACGCCCGACCCGTTCACGGTCACGCCGGACCAGCCGCTGGGCTATGCGCTGAACCTCATGCACGAAAAGGGATTCCGCCACCTGCCGGTGGTCGAAAACGGCAAGCCGATCGGCATCGTGTCGGCGCGCAGCGCGATGGACCCGGCGCTCGAGGAATTCGTCACCGAGGTCCAGCGGCGCGAATACTTCCAGAAGCACCGGTAGGATCGCGGTTGCCGGGCGGCGGTTGCCTGGAGGCAACACACAGGGGGAGCGTTGGGGGTGGACCCGCATTCGATGACATTCGCCGCGCTGTGCGCACTCGCGCTGATCCTCGGCATCAAGCACGGGTTTGACGCCGACCACCTGGCCACGATCGACGGGCTTGCCCGCTGCAATGCCGCGCGTTCGCCGCGCGCTGCCCGCCTCTCCGGCGCGCTGTTTTCGAGCGGACACGGGCTCGTCGTGGTGCTGGTCACGCTGCTCGCAAGCTTTGCCGCCGCGTCGTGGCGTACGCCGGCGTGGCTCGAAATGACCGGCCTCACCGTATCGGTCGCGTTCCTGTTCGGACTTGCCTTCGTCAACCTGCGCGCGGCCAGGCGCGCTCCACCGGATGCGATGGTTGCCCCGGTGGGCTTCAAGGCACGTTGGCTTGCGCGGTTCTTCGCGGCGCGGTGGCCGTGGGCCATCGCCGCGGTGGGTGCCCTGTTCGCGCTGTCCTTCGACACGGTTTCGCCGGCCGTGTTGTTTGCGCTGGCCGCGGGCAAGCATGGTGGCGTCGTCGCCGCGCTGGCACTTGCCGGCATCTTCGTCGCCGGGATGATGGCGGTGGACGGCATCAATGGTCTCTGGATCGCGCGCCTCCTGCGCCGCGCCGACCGGCGCGCGGTGATCGCGTCGCGGACGATGGCGGTGGCGGTAGGCATCCTGAGTGCCGCCATCGGCGTCTTCACCGTGGCCCGGCGCTGGCTGCCCGAGGTCGAGGCGTGGGCCGATGGCCGCGCGGTCATGGTCGGCATCGCGGTGGTGGCCGTCATGATCATTGCCTGGGCGTGCGCAATGTTGCTTGCGCGTGGCGCGTCGGCGCCTGCGCCCACCGCGGCGTCCTGAGCGCAGCTGTTGGGCGTGGTTCGCCGCACGCGCTCGCGTCGGCGTGCTACTGCGAAACGGCCGGGACCCCTTCCGCCGCAGGCGCGGCAAGGAAATTGCCGATCCGCGAAGCCATCGCGCGACCGATCTTGATGCGATCGCCGACTGCGACGCCGTCGCGATAGTTGGCGCAAAAATAGAGTCCGGGCACGGCGCCTTCGGCGGCGTCCACATGGCGCAGTCGATCGAGATGGCCCAAGTTGTACTGCGGGATGGCGTGTTGCCACCGCACCGTCTCCTGCCATAGCGGCGCCGCGCGGGCGCCGAGGCGCGCGGCCAGTTCCTCCCGTACCTTGGCCGCAATGCCGGCGTCCGTCATGTCGACAATTTCGGGATTGCGGCGGCCTCCGGCAAACGTGGTCAGCAGCACGTGCTCTGCCGGCGCCCGGCCGTCGAACATGCTGCTCGAGAAGAGGCCACCGAGCAGGAAGCGATGCTCCTTTTTCGGCACCAGAAAGCCGAAGCCCGCGAGGGAATGTTCGATGTCGGCGCGGCGCCAGGCATTGGCGACGATGGCGATGGGCGTGTATTCGATGCCGTGGAGCGCCGCTGCGGCGGCGGGCGCGATGTTGCCGATGATCCCCGCAGCCACATACGCCGGCACGGCCAGCACGAGTGAGCGGGCCCGAAAGACGACGGGCTGGCCGCCGCGCATGGCCTCGACGGTGAACGTGCCTTCGTCGTCGCGGGCCACCCGTTGCACGCTGGTGTCGACGTGGACCGTCGCCAATGATTGCGCGAGTGCGTCGATCAGCGTCTGCATCCCGCCGCGAAACGAGAAGCTGGCCGCCGCGTTCTTGGCCACTTCCTTGTTCTTCCTGCGTTCGCGGGCGCCCAGGATTTGGCCCTTGATCAGGCTGCCGTACCGCTGTTCCAGCGCCAGCAGGCGCGGAAAGGCGGCGGCCACGGATATCCGTTCGGGATCCCCGGCGTAGATGCCGGCGACGAAGGGGTCGATCGCGTAATCCAGGAATTCGGTTCCCAGGCGGCGCCGCACGAATGCAGCGATGGATTCCTCATTGCCTGCCGGCGTGCGTGCAACGAACGGCTCCCGGAAGAGGCGTAACTTGGCCGCAAGGGTGAAGGCCGACGTGGTGGCGAACGCGCCGGGCGTGGTCGGCAGCGCGACCAGCTTGCCGGCGCGGACGACGTAGCGCGTCGATGCCACCTCGCCTGCGTCCACGCGTTCGTCGGCGATGCCGAGGTCGCGCAACAATGCGTTGATCATCGGAGTCGTGTCGAGCGTGCTGTTCGGTCCCAACTCGTAGAGAAAGCCGTCGCGGCGCCCGGTGCCGATCACGCCGCCGGCGCGTGGCCCCGACTCGAGCACGACATGGGAGCGTTTGAGCTGCGCCAGACCGTGGGCCACCGCCAACCCGGAGATGCCGGCGCCGATCACGATCGTGTCGACGATGGGCGCGGTGGCAGCGGGTGCCGTACCAATCCGGGCGGGTGCGGCGTTCATGTGCGGTACCTCATCGTGATGGCATCCTCCTGCTCGAGCTCTTCCAGCCGCGTCTCGATTGCGTAGACCTCGTCGTCCAGCTCCGGCAGCAGCACATCCTGGAGCGCGCGCGCGCGCCGGACCGAGCGGCGATACTCGAATGACAACCGCTCGAGGTTGCCGCTGCTGGCAGCAAGGGGAACCGCCGCTGCGACCAGTGCCAGAAACGCGCGTCGACATACTTCCGCCTCGGGCGATGGCGCCACCGCGGGCGGCGCCATCGCATCCACAGCTTGCCACGCCGCATCCTGGAGGCG
>JBKJSU010000427.1:0-2875 GCA_046594415.1 Casimicrobiaceae bacterium
ACTCGGCGCAGCCGCGCGAGCAGGTGCGGGCGCAGCTCGTGCAATTGCTGTCCGGATGAGCGCGCCGGTCGCCGAACCCGCCGCAGGCTCGCCGTGGCCTGCGTTGCTGCCGTGGCAAGTGGAGTTTGCGCGCGCGCAGCTGGCAGGGCGCGCCACGTGGCCCCATGCGCTGCTGTTCGACGGCCCGCGCGGCATCGGCAAGCGCGTGCTGGCGATGAATCTTGCGCGGTCGCTGCTGTGCGAACAGCCGCAGCCCACTGGATTGGCGTGCGGCTTCTGCCCCAGTTGCGTCTACGTCGCGGCCGGACAGCACCCCGACCTGCGCATGGTGGCGCCGTTCATCGTCGAGGACGACGGCACGGTCAAGGTACTCGATGCCATTCCCGTGGACGCGATCCGTTCGCTCACCCGGTGGGCACAGGTCACCAGTCATCGCGGGCGGGCCAAGGTGGCGGTGATCGTGCCGGCGGAAGCGATGAACGCCGCGGCCGCCAACGCGCTGCTGAAAACGCTGGAGGAGCCGCCACCCGAAACGTTCCTGATGCTGATTGCGCACCAACCCGGCCGGTTGCCGGCCACCATTCGCAGCCGCTGCCGGCGGGTGGCGGCACCGCGCGCGGACGCCGCCACCGCGCAGGCGTGGCTGGCGTCGCTCGGTATCGCCAATGCCGGATCGCTGCTGGGCCAGGCCGGCGGCGCGCCGCTGGTGGCCGTGGCGCTGGCCGAGCCGTCGTTGCAGCAGGAACGCAAATTCTGGCTGGACGCGTTGTCGGTGCCGAAGTCGATGTCGTCGGTGGCGCTGGCCGCGCGCGTCGACGCCGCGCCGCGCGATGAGCGCAAGGCAAGGCTGGGACAGGCCATCGACTGGCTCATCGTCTGGACCGCCGACCTCGGCCGCGTGGTCGGCGGCGGCACGCCACTGTTCAATCCCGATTTTGCCACGCCGCTGGGCGTCCTGGCAGGCGCGGTGGCGCCGCGGGCGCTCTTTCGCTATCATCGTTCACTGCTGCGGCAGCGCCTGCTCGTCGCGCACCCGCTGCAACCGCGGCTGGTCGCGGAAATGGTGCTGCTGGACTACCGGAGTGTCTTCCCCTGATCATGGCCGACCACAATCCACCGCCGCCCACACCCGCAGCCAACGCCGCGCGGCCAGGCGTGCTGTCGCTCAACATCCGCGAAAAGGCGGCGCTCTACGCGGCATACATGCCCTTCCTGAAGGGCGGGGGCATCTTCATTCCCACGTCGCGGCAATATGCGCTGGGCGAGGAAGTGTTCATGCTGCTGTCGCTGATGGACGACCCCAACCGGCTTGCGGTGCAGGGCAAGGTCGTGTGGCTGACGCCCGAAGGCGTGCAGGGCAATCGAACGCAGGGCATTGGCGTGCAATTCACGCTGGACGACACCGGCGCCGCGGCGCGTGCCACCATCGAGAAAATCCTGGGCGAGACGCTCGCGTCCACCCGGCCCACGCACACGATGTAGTGCGCGGTCGCAGGCGCCGCGGTTCGCGCGGTTGTCGCGCCTCCTTAATTTCCGGATTGTTGGTCCCGCCGTGTTCGTCGACTCGCATTGCCACCTCGATTTTCCCGAACTCGCGAGCGAACTGCCGGCCGTGCTGGCGGCCATGCGCGAGCATGCCGTCACGCACGCGCTGTGCATCGGCGTTGACCTGCCCGCCTGGCCCGGCGTCGTGGCCATCGCGCAGGCGCATGCCAACCTGTATGCCACCGTGGGCGTGCATCCCGATTATGTGGACACGCCGGAGCCGACCGTGGCCGAGCTCGTCACCCTGTCGGCCACGCCCAAGGTGGTGGCGATCGGCGAGACCGGGCTCGATTACTTCCGCCTCAAAGGCGACCTCGAGTGGCAGCGCGAGCGCTTTCGCAGGCACATCCGCGCCGCGCGCGACACGGGCAAGCCTCTGGTCATCCACACGCGGTCCGCCGCCGACGACACGATCGCGATCATGCGCGAGGAAGGGGCGGAGGCGGTGGGCGGCGTCATGCACTGCTTCACCGAACCGTGGGACGTCGCGCAACGCGCGCTCGACCTCGGCTTTCACATTTCGTTCTCCGGCATCGTCACCTTCAAGAACGCGCTGGCGATCAAGGATGTCGCGCGCCGGGTTCCGCTCGACCGGATGCTGATCGAAACCGACAGCCCATATCTCGCGCCCGCGCCGCATCGCGGCAAGCGCAATCAGCCCGCGTGGGTGCCTCTGGTCGCCGCGGAAATCGCGCGACTGCGCGAGGTCCCGCTCGAGACCATCGCCGCGGCCACCACGGCCAATTTCTTCAATCTCTTCAAGATCGACGCCCATGTCCCAACGCCCGCATACTGATCAACGCTCCGCCGGGTTGCTTCGCTTCGTCGGGGCGCTGCTGCTCGTGGCCCTCGCCGCGCAAGGTGCCTACGCGCAACCCAATGTCGACCTTCAATTCGCCGTCGTCAACGACCGCGCAGCGCTGGTGAAGGAACAACTGGCCAAGGGCGCCGACGCCAATGCGGTGGACGGCGAAGGGGTACCGATGCTGGTCCTCGCCGTGCGCAACGGCTCCGCCGGCGCCGTCGATGCGTTGCTGGCCGGCGGCGCCAAGATCAATGGGCGCACGCCCACCGGCGATACTGCGCTGATGACCGCGGCGCTGGTCGGCAACATCGAGATTGCGAAAAAACTGCGGCAACGGGGTGCGGAGCTCGAAGGGCCGGGGTGGACGCCGCTGATCTATGCGGCCACCGGCGGGCACGCGGCGATGATCACCTACCTGCTGGCCGAGGGCGCCAGCATCAACGCGCAATCGCCCAACGGCACCACCGCGCTGATGATGGCCATCCGCGAAGGCAAGGGCCCTGCAGTCACGCTGCTGATGGCCAA
>JBKJSU010000492.1:0-5369 GCA_046594415.1 Casimicrobiaceae bacterium
GTGGCGCGCGTGGGATCGAGACCCGCCGCCAGCCAGTCGATCATCATTTCCCAGACCGACGCGGAGATATCCTCGGGTGCTTCGTAGTGGGTGGTCAGCGCGTGCCAGTCGGCCGCGAAGAACAGGCATTCGTACTCTTCCTGCAGCCGCACCCAGTTCTTGAGTGCGCCGTGGAAATGGCCGATGTGCATGCGGCCGGTAGGTCGCATGCCGGACAAAACGCGGTCTGAATACATGGTTTGAGACGTTTCGCTTTTTCAGTAATGCCGCCGCTTCCCGCGGCGGGGTCACGCGCCGGTCAGCGCATGCAGCACGAAGGCTGCCACCCGCAGAAGCGGGCTCATCAGCTTCTCGAGCCAGCCCACGAACAACAACAGCAAGATCACCGCAAATCCCCATGGCTCGAGGCGTGAAAACACGCGCGCGGCCCGCACCGGCAACAACCCGGTCACGATGCGTCCGCCATCAAGCGGCGGAATCGGCAGCAGGTTCAGCACCATCAATACGAGATTCACGCCGATGCCGATCTGCGCCATGTCGTACAGCGTAGTGCTGGTCCAGAGGCCCGATGGCGCCACCAGTCGCGCCAGCAATGCCCAGCCGATGGCCATCGCGAAATTGACCACGGGGCCCGCGGCTGCCACCCAGATCATGTCCCGCTTCGGGTGCCGCAGATTGCCGAAATTGACCGGTACCGGTTTCGCCCATCCGAACACGAAGGGGACCCCGACCAGCAGTTTCGACGTCAGCAGCATCAGGCCGGGCACCAGGATCGTGCCGATCAGATCGATGTGCTTGATCGGATTGAGCGTGACCCGTCCCATCAGGAACGCGGTGTCATCCCCGAACGATCGGGCCACATAGCCGTGGGCGGCTTCGTGCAACGTGATCGCCAGCACCACCGGCACGGCCCAAAGCACGATGGTTGCCAAGGAAAAATCCATTGTCGTGCCCATTCTACCTCATGCGAGAGGCGTCCCACGGCAGGCGTCTCATGCCAGTCCGAGACGCTTCGGGTCGCCACCGCCCCGGCGGGTGACCACGGCCGGCTCCGCGTGCAGGTCGACCACCGTGGTGGCCACGTCGGAACAGGGTCCGGCATCGATCACCAGGTCCACCGTGCCTTCGAGGCGCTCGCGGATGTCCTCCGGCAGATGCAGCGGTGCTTCCTCGCCCGGCATGATCAGCGTCGTCGACAGAATCGGCTCGCCCAGCTCGGCCAGCAGCGCGCGAACCACCGGGTGCTCGGGCACGCGAATGCCGATGGTGCTGCGTTTCGGGTGCTGCAACCGGCGCGGCACGTCGCGGGTGGCCGGCAGCAGGAACGTGAACGCCCCCGGCACGCCCTGCCGCACGATCCGGAACTGCCAGTTGTCGAGCCGCGCGAAGCGGCCGGCATCCGCCATGTCGCGGCACACGAGCGTCAGGTGGTGGTGGTCGTCCACCTTCCGGATCGCGCGTATCCGCGCCACCGCCGACCCGTCGCCGGGCAGGCAGCCCAGCGCGTAGCTCGAGTCCGTCGGATAGGCGATGACCCCGCCATGGCGCAGGATGGCGGCCGCCTGCTTGATGAGCCGGGGCTGCGGATGGGTGGAATGGACGGCGAAGTATTGGGCCACGGGTTAAAATTAGGTTGTTTCAGCTATATAATACAGGCACTGCTGCATATTCGAGTTATATCAAACGTGAACCTCCAGCAACTGCGTTACCTGTGTGCGGTCGTCGATCACGGCATGAACGTTTCGGCCGCTGCCGAAGCCCTGTTCACCTCGCAGCCCGGCATCAGCAAGCAGATCCGCCAGCTCGAGGACGAGCTGGGCATCGAAGTGTTCGTGCGCCAGGGCAAGCGGCTGGCCTCGATGACGCCCGCCGGCGCGATTGTCGTGGCCACCGCGCGGCGCGCGATGCGCGAGGTCAACAACCTGAAAACGGTGGGCGAAGAATATCGCGGCGAGGACACGGGGACGCTGTCCATTGCCACCACGCACACGCAGGCGCGTTATGTACTGCCCAAGGTGCTGCGCGAATTCGCCAATCACTATCCCAAGGTGCGCGTGATCCTGCACCAGGGCAACCCGCTGCAGGTGGCCGAGCAGATCGCACAGGGCGAAGCGGATGTCGGCATCGCCACGGAAGCATTGGCCGACTACCCGCAACTCGTGACGCTGCCCTGCTACGAATGGAATCGCGTCGTGCTGGTGCCGAAGCGTCACCCGCTGTCGAAGACCACGCCGCTGACGATCGAGGCGCTGGCGAAATTCCCGATCGTCACCTACGACGGCAGCTTCACCGGCCGCTCCGCGATCAATGCCGCGTTTGCTGCGAAGGGCCTTGAACCCAATGTCGTGCTGACCGCGCTCGATGCCGACGTGATCAAGACCTACGTCGAACTGGGCATGGGTGTGGGCATCGTCGCGCAGATGGCCTACGACCCGTCACGCGATACGCAGTTCGACATGCTCGACGCCACGCATCTCTTTGCGCCGTCGACCACGCGCATGGGACTGCGGCACGGTGTGTTCCTGCGCGTGTATGTCTATGCGTTCATCACGCTGTTCGCGCCGCAATACGGCCGCAGCGCGATCGAGGCGGCACTCGCAGCCCGCACCGCTTGATGGCGCCATCCGCAGGACCTGGCCCCGGTGTCACGGCCAAGCGCCCCACATGGGGCTTCGCGGTTCTGCTGGCGTCGTTGTCGATGATGGGACCGTTCGCGGTCGACATGTACCTGCCCGCGTTCCACGACATCGCCACCGAGTTCGGCGTCGGCGCGATCGCGTTGCAACAGACGTTGTCGATCTACCTGTTCGCGTTCGCGTTCATGCTGCTGTGGCACGGCGCGCTCACCGACGCCTGGGGCCGGCGCCCGATCGTGATCGGCGGCCTCGCGATCTTCGGCCTGGCGACATTGGGCTGTGCGATCGCGGGCAATGTCGAGTCGCTGTGGCTCTTCCGCGCGCTGCAGGGGATCTCCGCCGGCACCGGCATGGTAGTGGGCCGCGCCATCATCCGTGACCTCTATCACGGTGCCGACGCGCAACGGATGATGTCGCGCGTGACGTTGGTGTTCGGCATTGCGCCGGCACTCGCGCCGATCATCGGCGGCGTGCTGCTCAACCTCCTCGGTTGGCGCGCGATCTTCTGGTTCATGCTGATCTGGGCCGGCATTGTGCTGGCGTATTGCGTGGTGCGCCTGCCGGAAACGTTGCCGCCGTCGCACCGCCATGCATTGCATCCGCGGGTGCTGTGGCACAACTACCGGAACGTGTTGCTGCGCACCGACTTCCTGCTGCTCGCCATGATCACCGCGCTCAACTTCTGCGCCTTCTTCCTCTACATCGCCGCCGCGCCGGCGTTCCTGGTCAGGCTGCTGGGCGTGTCCACGTTGGGTTTCGCGTGGCTGTTCGTGCCGATGATCGGCGGGATCATGCTGGGCGCCACGATGTCCGGCCGCATGGCGGGCAAGCGCTCGCCGCAATCCACCGTGCGTCTCGGTT
This sequence comes from Casimicrobiaceae bacterium, assembly GCA_046594415.1. GTDB lineage: Bacteria > Pseudomonadota > Gammaproteobacteria > Burkholderiales > Casimicrobiaceae > VBCG01. The sequence continues at coordinate 3,498 of JBKJSU010000492.1, forward strand.
ACGCGATCATGGCGGCAGGCGTGGTGCTCAATCTCGTGATCTGCGTCGCCCTCCCCGCCGACGTGCGCTGGAACGTGCCGCCCATCTTCATCCTGTGCACCGGCACCGGACTGATTACGCCCAGCATCACGTTGATGCTGCTCGATCTCTTTCCGACCATGCGCGGGATGGCGGCGTCGTTGCAGGGCTTCGTGCAGTTTGCGACGGGAGGCTTCATCGCCGGCACGGTCGCGCCACTGCTCGCGCACTCGCTGACCACGTTGGCGCTGGGCATGGCCGCCTTCACCGTGGCAAGCTTCGTCCTGTGGCTGGTGTACCAGCGCCGCGCCCGTGTCTTGTTGAAAGGTTGGACTCCATGAATCGCGCTGTTGCCGTCATTGCCTCGCTTCTGTTCGCTCTCCTGCTGGCCGCCCCGACGCGCGTGGCGGCGGTCGATGTCCCGCAATCGTTGCCGCTTGCAAAGCTGACCATCGGCAAGCATAAGGCCATGGCCGAGGTCGCCATCAACCCGGAGCAACGCGCGGTCGGCCTCATGCATCGCTTCAGCCTGAAGCCCGATCACGGCATGCTGTTCGTATTCGAGCGCGCCGAAGCGCAGGGCTTCTGGATGCGGAATACGTATGTCCCCCTGTCCATCGCCTTCATAGCCCCGGACGGGCGCATCGTCAACATCGAGGACATGCGACCGCAGACCGAGGAAACGCACTACTCGAAGGGGCCGGCACTGTACGCGCTCGAAATGCGCAAGGGCTGGTTTGCCGAGCGCGGCATCGGTCCGGGCGCCACGGTCGAAGGCATCGCAGCCGCGATCAAGCGCTGACGCGCGTCGACCGCGATATGCGGCGGGCATCGGCAGTCGCCGCATCAAAGCCCTCGCGCAATGCTCTGAATTCCGGCGTGATTCCGTCGTTCCGGAAGCATCCCCCTGTCATAGGCAAAAAGCCGACCTCGCGAAGGTGCGGCAGACCGCGTTGCCGCTCGTCGGACGATTGTGCGATACAAGTTGTTCATCGCTATATTTCAGCGGTCAATCGTGCCTCCGAAATGGAGTCAGTATGCGGCCTTCATTCAAGTCGGACCTCCCGCCAGCCGTGGCCGCCACGGTCATCGGCGCCTATCCGCGCGCCCGCCTGCTGGCGCTACCCTTTGCCGAGGCGATCGATGCGCGCGCGCTGTACCGGGCCGTACTGCCTTGGCTTGCCCACTTCGGCGTCGACAGCCTGTCCTATTTCTTGACAACGCACACCGCCGGTGCGGTGCGTGGCGACATGCAATGGACGACACTTCGCCGCGAATGGTCCACGTGCTATCGGCGCGAAGCGTACGTCGCACTGGATCCCCGGCTTACGCCAGCCCGCCGGCATCTCGCGCCCTTTCTATGGGACGCGCGCGAATGTCCGGAGGATTGGCATGTGCAACGCTTCCTGGCCGATGCGAGCCGTCACGGCGTTGCCGCGGGCGTCGTTATTGCGCTGCACGATGGTCCCTCGCGCTGGGCAACGGTGACGTTCGACGTTGGCGTTGCGCACGCGGACAGCACGTTCCGGAATCGTATTGCGCCGCACGTGAGCGACCTGTTGATGATTGCGGTCGCGCTGCATGGGCGCATTGCCACGTGGCCGCAGGTGCGCGCGCCACGCCATCGTGAGCACCGCGGGCTTTCGTTTCGCGAGCGCGATTGCCTGTCGCTGGCGGCGCGAGGCCTTTCCAGTGCCGACATCGGCGAGCGCCTGTCCGTCGCGGAGCGCACGGTGAATTTTCACTTTCGCAACATCAAGACGAAGCTGGGCGCGATCAACCGGCCCGAAGCCATCGCCCGCGGCATTTCGCTGGGGATTCTCAACAACGACGGCGATTGATTCGCAACGATTG
>JBKJSU010000547.1:0-2563 GCA_046594415.1 Casimicrobiaceae bacterium
GGCAGGTCGGGTTTCTTCTCGATCAGTTCGCGGATGAACTGCATGTGGTCCGAGACGTAGAGGCGGGAGGGCAGCATCGGCATGGCGGGACGATCATCGAGGTGGAGCGAACACGAAGTTTATCACTCCACCTGGATTGGCGCGGGCACGTGCCGCCCCGATACCAGCGGGAAGGCGAACAGGCGGCACTCGATCGCACCGTTGAAGAGCGGAACCTTGCGCGCGACCTTGAGGTGAATGAGCTTGGGCAGCCGCAGGTCGCCGGTGATGAAGTAGGCGGTCCACCCGGAAAAGCGCTGCTTCAACGCATCGCCCAGCAACGGATAGAACGTCGCAAGTTGCGACAGATCGGCCAGGCGCACGCCGTAGGGCGGATTGGCCACCAGCATGCCGGAACCCGCGGGCGCGGCGCGCGTGAGCAGGTCGGCGGTCGCGGTCTCGACCCAACCGTCGACCTGCGCGGTCCGCAGGTTGCCCTGCGTCCTGGCCACCGCGCCCTCGGCAAGGTCGCTCGCGAAAATCGTCGGCGCGGCGGGCGCCGGGCGGATGCGATCGCGCGCGGATTGTTTCATGCGTTGCCACGCCGGGCCGTCGAACCACAGCAACCGCTGGAAGCCGAAGATGCGCGCGAGGCCCGGCGCGCGATCGGCGGCGATCATTGCGGCTTCCACCGCGATGGTGCCGCTGCCGCACATCGGGTCGAGAAACGGCTGGTCCGGCGTCCAGCCGGTCAGGGCGATGACCCCCGCGGCGAGGTTCTCGCGCAGTGGCGCATCCTCCGCATCGCGCCGATAGCCGCGCTTGAACAGCGGCTCGCCCGACGTGTCGAGATACACGGTGGCGTCGCGGTCGGTGAGATGCACGTGCACGCGCACGTCGGGCAGGCGCTTGTCGATCGACGGCCGCACGCCGGTGTCGTCGCGCAGCCGGTCGCAGACGGCGTCCTTGACGCGCAGCGTGGCGAATTCGAGGCTCTGCAGCGGCGACTTGGTGGCCGCGATATCGACGCGCAACGTGCGTGTGGGCAGGAAGTACGCTTTCCAGTCGATGGCCTTCACCAGCGCGTACAGCGCATGTTCGTCACGGTAGGGACCGCCGCCTACACGCCACAGGATGCGGCTGGCGATCCGCGACTCGAGGTTGGTGCGGCACGCGAGTTCGAGCGGTCCGGTGAAGCCGGCGCCGCCGTCGACGGTGGCGACATCCGCCGCGCCGAGGCGCGTCAATTCCGCCGCCAGCACGGTCTCGAGGCCGCGCGGGCAGGGGGCAAAGAAGCGTTCGGACATGGAAGGATGCCTGCGCGATCAGAACGGCTTGGCCAGCACCAGGTACACGACCGCGACCAGGATCGGCAGCGCCGGGATTTCGTTGATCCAGCGATAGAAGCGATCCGAGCGCGTGTTGCGGTCCGCCGCAAAGGTGCGCGCCGTGCGCGCCAGCCAGACCTGGTAGGCGATGAGGATTGCCACCAGCGCGAGCTTCGCGTGCAGCCAGCGGCCGCCGATGCCGTAGCCCAGCCACAGCCAGGTGCCGAACACGAGGGTTGCGATCATGCTGGGCATCATGATGCCGCGCAGCAGGCGCCGTTCCATCAGCTTGAAGCGCTCGATGCTGATCGTGTCGGTGGCCGTTGCGTGATAGACGAAGAGCCGCGGCAGGTAGAAGAGCCCGGCGAACCAGGTCACCACGAACACGACGTGCAATGTCTTGACGATCAGCACCGGCGGTCCCACATCCCGGTGATGACGCGCTGGAGTTGCGGCAGTCGGCCATGAAAGAAATGGCTGCAGCCGGGGAAAACGGTGACCGGCAACGCCTGCGGGCGCGCCCACGCGAACACATCCGCGAGCGGCACCACTTCGTCCTCTTCGCCATGAATCACGATGGTGTCCGCCGGCACGGCCTCAAGCGCAAATCGGCCGACCGCGGGCCCGACCAGCACCAGGCGCTGCGCGGCAATGACCTTGGCCACGCGCGTTTGCACGAACGTGCCGAAAGAGAAGCCTGCCAGTACAACAGGCAGCGTGTGGCCCCAGCGCTCCCGTCCGGCGGCCAGCGCGGCGAGCGCGTCCTGCGTCTCGCCGTTGCCGTCATCGAAGGTGCCCGCCGATGCGCCGACGCCGCGGAAATTGAAACGCAGCGCGGCATAGCCCAGCGCGAAGAATGTGCGCGCCAGCGTCTGCACGACCTTGTTGTCGAAGGTGCCGCCCTGCAACGGGTGCGGATGCGCGACCAGCGCGATGCCGACCGGCGCGGCCGCGGGCGCGTTGAGGATGAGCTCGAGCGGCCCGACGGGGCCGTCGATCGTGACGCGCTCCGCGGACTTCGGCGTCAAATCAACAGCCGCTCGACGACTTCGCCGTGGACGATGTGCCGGTCGATGATCTCGTCGATGTCCTCGCGGTCCACGTACGTGTACCAGACCGCCTCGGGATAGACGACGAGTACCGGACCCTCCTCGCAGCGATCGAGGCAGCCCGACGTATTGATGCGGACCTTGCCGGGGCCCGCGAGGCCCAGCGCCTTGATGCGGCCCTTGGCGTAGCCACGGATGTCGGCCGCG
>JBKJSU010000599.1:0-2900 GCA_046594415.1 Casimicrobiaceae bacterium
GCCTTCCCGATGGACGATGTGCTGCTGTACGGCCTCATCTCGAAATCGAAGAAGCCGGACGACTTTGCGGTCGTCGGGCGCTACCTGTCGGTGGAGCCCTACGCCATCATGCTGCGCCGTGACGAGCCCGCCTTTGAGAAGATCGTCAACCGCGCGTTGATCGACCTGTTCCAGACGGGCGAAATCAAGCGGATTTACGCCAAGTGGTTCAACACCAAGGACCTGGTGGTGCCGCTCAACCAGTATCTGCGCGAAGCCTTTGCCGCGCCCAATATCTATCCGGCGTATCCCTGAGCTTCAGGCAACGATGGTGCGACGGGATGTCTGCGCTTTGGCTCCGGCGTTGCTCAAGAGTCAACGCCCGCCACGGCCGCCGCGTCGGCGGGATCGAGGTCGCCTTCACGGTGCCACGGCGCCATCAGTGTGACCAGTACCAGTTTCTCGAATTCGCCGGCGAAGCGTTCGATGATCGCCTCGGGATCCGGGCACATGCCGCGGTCGGTGATGAGGCCGAATTGCACGGCACCGTGATACGACAGGATCGACACGCCCATCCCGATGTCGCCTGACTGCGGCACCCAGACCATCATGCTTTCGATCCGCTTGCCCGCGAGGTAGAGCGACTCCTGGGGACCCGGCACGTTGGTCATCACCGACGTCGCGTTGCGCGCCAGCGCATACAGCAGCACTTCCTGCAGCGCCTTGGGGGCGGCGCCCATCGCCGCCAGCAAGCCGAGGGCGAGGACGGGCTGGAACGACCCCTTAAGCGCGTTCATGTTGGCGCGGACGGCATAGAGCCGCTCGACCGGGTTCTCGATGCCGATCGGCAGTTCGAGGAACACGAGGCCGAACTGGTTACCGAGCTTGTATGCCTTTTCCATCGGCCGCAGGTTGACGGGAACCAGCGCGCGGATCATCACGCCGTCCACGGCATCGCCCTTGTCCACGAGGTAGGCGCGGATGGCGCCGGCGACGCTGGAGAGCAGGATGTCGTTCACCGATGCGCCGAGCGCCTTGCCGATGGTCTTGACGTCGGCCAGCGGCAACGGGTCGGCCCACGCCACCCGCTTGCCGATCCCCGGCGCGCCCTTGAAACGCGTGTGCGAATCCTGCGGCATCAGGACGAGCTTGGCGATCTCCGCCGTGAGCGCGGTGCCCTGCCCGGCCAGCGCCACCGCCTTGCTGGGGTCCGACCACAGGCCCACGCCTTTTTCGAGAATGGTGGCGCCGATCTTGCGCGCCGTGTCCATCGCGCCCGAGAACGGTGCCAGCAGCTGGCCCAGCACATCGTCCGGTTCGGCGCGGCGGAGCGGGCGTGGCGCGAAGGGCATGGCCGGCGGTCCGTTGGGCGCGGCATCGGTCATCGACAGCATCACGCGCACCAGCGCAATGCCGTCGGCGTAGCTGTGGTGGATGCGCACGATCACCGCGCTGCCGCCCGCATAGTTGTCGACCAGGTGAAACTGCCACATCGGTCGCGCCGGATCGAGCGGCGTGGTGGACAGTCGCGAGACGAGGTCCTGCAGTTCCTTGCGGCCCGCGTTACCGGGCAGCGCCGTATGCACGACGTGTCGTTCGATGTCGAAGTGGCGGTCCGTCTCCCAGAAGGCCATCCCCGACATCTCGACCGCGCGCTGGCGGAAACGGCGGAAGCTGAGGAAGCGCTCGCCGATGACATTGCGCAGACGAGCGAGGGACACGCGGTCGCGGAACTGCAGCACGCCGCAGATCATCATCAGGTTCTGCGGCCGGTCCATCCGCAGCCATGCGGTGTCGACCACGGAGATCTTCTCGCGTTTGGGAGTCGCGGCCATGGTCTCGCGGTAAGGGTGGGGTGTGGGGGCGCGCGTTGCGCACGCCTTCGCGTTCGCGCTAAAGTAGCACGAAATTCCGTTTCAGGACGAGGAGGAACGCATGGCCACAGCCCCGAAGAAAAACGACCTCAAGGCCAAGTTCGACGCCGCTGCGATCGCCGCCAAGAAGACGAAGAAGAAGCCGGACAACGCAACGCTGCTCAAGCTGTATTCGTACTACAAGCAGGCCACCGACGGCGACGTCAAGGGCGATCGGCCAGGCGGATTTGATTTCGTTGGCGGCGCCAAGTTCGACGCCTGGTCCAAGCTGGCGGGAACCAGCCGCGACGAAGCCATGACCGACTATGTGAAGCTGGTGGACAAGCTCAACCGCGAGTGAACCGCCGCCACGACGGCCCCGGGCGGCGGGCCGGCGGCAACGTGGCGCTTACTTCGAGGCCGCCTTGGCGCCCTTGGTTGCCGTCCTTGCGGTTTTCCTGGCGGTCTTGGCGGTGCTGCCGACAGCGCCCTTGGCCGACCGCGCAGCGTTGGAGGCCTTGCGCGAGGCCGTCGACACCGCGCCCTTGGTCACGCGCTCGGCCGTCGACGATGGGGTCGGGCGCTTCGGCTTCACGCCGGTGGCCTTGATCAGTTCGTTGACCGCCTCGGACAGCGCGTCGACGCGATCAGTGAGCCGCTCGACGTCGGTCTGCGTGTGCACGCCCAGCTTCGACAGGGCGCGGGCCACGCGATCCTCGAAGACCTGTTCCAGCTTGTCCCACGTGCCGCCCACGCCGTGCTTCACTTCGCTGACCTTGGCCTTGGCGGCACCCTTGGCCGCGGCCGCGGTATCTGCCGCCACGCGGCGCGTTTTGGTTTCCAAGGCTGCTCCTTGCTTGACCAGCGTTTCAAAGACCTTCATGCCTTCGGCCTGCGCCCTCGAGAACGCGCCCAGTCCGGCTAGCCAGATGTGCCGCGACGAATCGAGAACCGCCTGCGACATGTCCTTGCCTTCGCCGGTTTCCTTGTCGGCCGGGCCGGCCTTGGCCTTCTTCAGCATGATGACTTCTCCTGTGATTTGGCACGCCGGCGCGAGGCGCAGGCGTT
>JBKJSU010000026.1:0-9985 GCA_046594415.1 Casimicrobiaceae bacterium
CGACCTCCCGACAGATCAAACACGGCGCCGGTCGAGAATGAGCAATCATCGGTGCACAAGAACGCGACCATCCGTGCGATCTCGTCGACGTCAACAAATCGACCGGCGGGAATGCGCCCGAGAATTTCCGCGCGCCGGGCGGGGCTCAGTGCCTGTGCCATCGTCGTCTCGGCCGCCGCGGGAGTCACACAGTTGACGGTGATGCCCAACGTTGCCGTTTCCTTGCCCGCCGTCTTGGTCAACGCGATCAGTCCGGCCTTGGACGCGCTGTAAGCACCGGCATTGGGCATGCCTTCCTTGCCCTGGATCGATGCCACATTGACGACATGTCCACGCATGGGCGCCGGGTCCTGCTGTCGCATCACTTCCAGTACCGCGCGCATGCACAAATAGGAACCGACGAGATTGATGTCGAGCACCTGCCGGAAATTGGCCGGATCGGTTTCCCACAGTGGCAGCACCTCGCCCAGAATGCCCGCGTTGTTGACAAACGCGTCGATGCGTCCAAACGCTGCGATGTCGGCGGCCATGGCGGATGCAATCATGGCTTCCCGCGTGACATCGACCTCGCGCAACTGCAGCACAGGCGCCGGCGCACCCAACGCGTCGGCGGCAGCGTGGAGTTCAGGCAACGAGCAATCCCACAGACTCACGCGGGCACCCGCATCGAGCGCAACGCGTGCAATCGCGCGACCGATGCCGCCAGCACCGCCGGTGATCAGCACCGAGCGGCCGGCGAGGTCGTAACGGTTCACCCGGCACTCCACGGAAAGACGCCACGCGAATTCTGCAGCCGGTAGATCGCAAGCGCCGGCGTCTCGGTCGCGTCCTGCAAGGCATGTTCCTGCAGCAACGCGTCACACTGCGCAGTAAACGGCTCGATGTCGCCCCAGCTTTCGACCAGCAACACCCAGCGCGGAACGAGGTTGGTCTCGCCGCGCAGATTCTGCTCCGCCGTCTTGACGGCGCTGGCCTCCGCATCGGCCACCAGAAGATGGCATCCGGCAATGTCGGCGCGTGCCGCCAGTGCGGGCAGCAAGGATTGCGTCATTCGTGTGCGATGGGTGTCGGCCCTTACATCGTCAACCGCGTATCGAAACGTGGCGATCAGCCCACCTTGCCCGTCGCCAAAGCTTGCGGCAACTGCGCACAACGAGCGCGCCACGCCGCGAAAGTGGAGGACCGCGCTTTTCGTCCACGGTGTGGGCGCGTTGAGTCGCGCCAGGTAGTCGGGTCCCTTGACCGTGGCCGGCGAGGCGGTTTCATACAGATTGAAGTATTCGGGTTGGCCGGAGACGGCCACAAAACGCCGGCCACGCAGAAAGCCCGGGATGCCGGCGCGTTCGGGCATGTGCTCCTGGCCATGCCATGCGTAGAACTCGGCGCGGCCGTCTGCCGCGATGTCATGCCAGATGGCGACTGCCCCTTGACCTGCAAGACTCATCGGTTCCTCCGGTGCCATTGCCGGCAAGTTCCGGATGGCCAAGCCTTGACTTTACCCGCGAATCGTGGAAAATGGAACGATGTTACAAAATGGAACAGTGTTGCACCAGCGAGTTGGATGGCCAGTCGCAGCGGTCACCGACAGTGCCTTGGGCCGGCCCGTGCTGCGCTCACCCGGCGGCGCGCGTTTCCACGGCCTCTGATTCCATGTCCAACGCCAACGTCGAACGCGTGCTCAACGCCATCGAGGCCCTGGCCGATGTTCCGGCCGGGATGTCGCTAGGCGCATTGGCCGAAAGACTCGACGTACCGAAGAGTGCGGCGCACCGCCTGTTGCAGTCATTGATCGGCCGCGGCTATGTCACGCAAGACGCGCCCACACAGGATTACCTGCTGTCGCTCAAGGTGCCGTTGCTGGGATTCCGCTATCTCGAGGCGCGTCGCTTGCCGGACGTCGCGCAGGGCGTGCTCGACCACCTGGCCCAGGCCACTGGCGAGTACTGTCGGATGGCCGTCGTCGAGGGCGAAGGGCTGCATTGGGTTGCGCGGGCACAAGGCGCCACTCAAGGCCTGCGCTATGACCCGCCGATGGGACGCGACGTGGTGCTGCACGCCACCGCGACCGGCAAATCGTGGCTCGCCACGTTGCCCGAGCAGGACGCGCTGCGCATCGTTTTTGCGCGCGGCTTTGCAACGCCACCGGGATTTGGTGATCGGGTGGTCAAGACCGCGGATGAATTGCGCCGACATCTGCGCGACACGCGACTACGCGGCTACGCGTTGGCGTTGGAGGAAGGCGAACCCGGCACGATTGCGATCGCTGCGGTGTTTCGCGCGTATGCCAGGCCCGATGCGCCAGCCGCGGGGACGATCTCCGTAGCTGGCCCGCGCGCGCGGCTTTCCGATGCGCGCATCGTCGAATTGTCGCCGCTGCTGCGTGCTGCGACCGACGCTGTCACCGAACTTTGGCCACTGCGGCTGCGACAAACGGCGTCACGCGATGGCGCCGCGCCCATCACCCCATCCGGTGCCCTGATTGCGAGTGCGACATGAGCGAATCTTCAAGCACACCCGATCCCGCAGTCGCGATGCCCAGCGCACGCGGCGATCGATGGGCTGTGCTGCTGTATCCAATGGCATCGTTCACCCTCCTGTTCTTGCTCTGGCAGTACGGTGTGCGCGCCGCCGGTATCCCCGAATACATCCTGCCGGTGCCCACCGAGTTCCTGAGCAAGCTCTGGATTGATCGTGCGCTCATCTCCGAGCACGCGTTGATCACGGCGCAGGAAATCATTCTGGGCTTCCTGTCGGCCGCCGCCATTTCCGTGCCGCTCGGCTTCATCATCGTTTCGTTCAAGCCGCTGGAGCGCGCGATTTATCCGGTGATCGTGTTCTTCCAGCTCATTCCAAAGATTGCCATCGCGCCGCTGTTTGTCGTGTGGTTCGGCTTCGGCTTGTTTCCCAAGGTGCTGCTGACGTTTCTGCTGTGTTTTTTTCCGACGCTGGTGGCCAGCATGACCGGCTTTCGCGCGCTGGACGAACGCGTGCTGTTCCTGACGGATTCGATGGGTGCGACCTGGTGGCAGACGTTTCGCTATGTGCGCCTGCCGGCGGCAATGTCGTACATCTTCGCCGGGCTCAAGGTGTCAGTGGTGTTTGCCGCCACCGGCGCCATCGTCGGTGAATTCGTCGGCTCTAATGCCGGGCTAGGCTATCTGCTGTTGCGCGGCACCAGCTATCTCGACATGCCGCTTATTTTTGCGGTACTGGTCGCGCTGTCGGTGGTCGGCATCTTTTGCAGCTATCTGGTGCAGTACTCGGAGCGCTGGCTGATGCCCTGGCAAAACAAGTAACACGGTCACCAATCCTGCCTGCGGACGCCGGAAGAGCGACGGGGCAATCGTCATCTCAAGGAGGCAACATGATTCGCCCATTTGTATTGAAGGCATTACTCGCGGCACTGGCACTCGCCTGCGTCGCGGCACCGGTATCGGCACAGGCGCCTGCCGCCAAGCCGATGAAGCTCACGCTCAATTTCCTTGCCGGCGGCCCATCGGCCGGCTTCATCTACGCCAAGGCCCTTGGTCTTTACGACAAGGCCGGCATCAACCTGACGATCGAAGAGGGTCGTGGCTCAGGCACCACCGCACAGATGGTGGCCACTGGCCAGACCGATGTTGGCTATGCCGATGCACCCGCGGCGATGCAACTGCGCGCCAAGAATGCGCCGGTCAAGATCATCGCGCCCATCCTGCAGACCAATGGCTTCGCGATCATCACGCTCGAGGATGCCGGCATCCGCAAACCGACCGATCTGATCGGCAAACGCGTGGCCGTGCAAGCCGGTACGGCCCAGACCACGCTGCTCAATGCAATTCTCGCGGCCAACAACATCGATCCCGCCAAGTTCACGGTAATCAACATCGATCCGTCGGCCTTCGTGGGTGCGCTACTCGAGAAAAAGGTCGACGCGATTCTGGGCGGTGCTGATTTCCAATCCGTGCAACTGCGTGATCGCGGGCAGAAGGTGCACGACATCATGTATCGCGATGTGGGCGTGCCGACCATTGGTCTGTCCATCATTGCGCGCGATGAAAAGATCGCCGCCGATCCCGAGCTCTACAAGAAGTTCGTGGCCGCGAGCCTTGAGGGATGGGAAGCGGCCCGCAGGAATCCCGGCGCAGCCGCGGAAGCGGTTGCCAAGGCGTATCCGGCGGCCACCAAAGAGCAGATCCAGAAGCAGCTCGACGTGGTCACCAAGCTGGTGTGCGCGCCGGGTGCGACCGCGCTTGGCCGCGTGCCGGAGCAGAACTGGGCGACCACCTACACGCTGCTGACCAAGTATCTCGAGTTGCCGACGGCCAAGCCGGTGACCGACTACTACACCAACGACCTGTTGCCGGCCAATTCACCTAAATGTTGACCGCGCCTGACGCCGTGGCCACTCTGGCGCGCACGACCGGTGGCGCGTCCATCGAAGGCCGGCGCGTCACCAAGCGTTTTCCTGGCAAGGACGGCACGGTATTCACCGCAATCGAGGACGTGTCGCTCTCGATTGCGAGCGGTGAATTCGTGTCGCTGATCGGACCATCGGGATGCGGCAAAAGCACGCTGATGTTGATCGCGGCCGGATTGACGCCACCGACCACTGGCGACTTTCTGATCGACGGCGTCAAGCTGGGAAAGCCGCTGACCGACGTCGGCATCGTGTTCCAGGATCACCTGTTACTCGATTTCCGCACGGCGTTGGACAACATCCTGCTGCAACACCAGATTCGTGGACTGCCGCTCGATCAGGGGCGTGCCGACTCGCTGGCGCTGATGCAGAAGATCGGTATTGCCCATGCAGCGGATCGTTATCCACATCAGTTGTCGGGCGGCATGCGGCAACGCGTTTCGATTGCGCGCGCGTTGATTCACCAACCGTCGATCCTGCTGATGGACGAGCCTTTCGGCGCGCTCGATGCCATCACCCGTACGCAGATTCGCCACGATCTCGAGCTGCTGTGGCTCGAAACGCGCAAGACGGTGATGTTCATTACCCACAGTGTCGAGGAGGCCATCGGGCTGTCCGACCGTGTGCTGGTGATGTCGCCCAACCCGGGGAAGATCGTCGAGGAAATCATCATTGACCTGCCACGGCCGCGGCCGGCGCACCTTGGCGAGTATCCATCGTTCAATGCCTATGCCGAACGCATTCATGATGCCTTCAAGCGACTTGGCGTGATCAAGTACTGATGGCGCATGTTCTGATCACTGGCGGCTGCGGCTTTCTTGGTGCTGCGTTTGCGCAGCGTGCCCGCGCGGCCGGTCATCGCGTGACCACCGCGGACATTCTGCCGGGGGCCGACGTGGCGCTCGACGCCAGCGACCCCGGCGCGATCGACGCACTCGTGTCGATTTTGCGGCCCGATGCGATCGTGCACCTCGCCGCCGGCCTCACTGATGCGGGCGAGCGCGATCCGGTGGCCGCCACCCGCCTCAATGCTCTGGGCACGGCCGCGATCTTCACGGCGGCGGAACGTGCAGGCACGGCGCGCGTGATCTATGCGAGTTCGATTTCCGCGGTCGGGCCCACCGAGGGGCGCGTCGGCGATGTCGCGCGGCTCAATCCCGGCAATGTCTATGGCGCCACCAAGGCCTTCTCGGAACATCTCGCGCACGCGATGAGCACTCGTCCAAGCGCACCCGCGTATCTCGGCTTGCGCTTCGGCTACGTTTATGGTCCCGGTCGGGTGCGCGGCTGGGTGGAGGTGCAGGCGTTGATCGAGCGCGTTGCCGCCGGCGAACGCGCCATCGCGTTTCCGGATTACCCGGACGCGATGGACTGGACCTGGATTGATGACGCAGCCGATGTCTTGCTGCACGCCATCGAGCGGCCATTGCCGCGCTGCGCGGTGGTCAATGTCGTCGGCGACAAGCGGCCAGTGCGCGATGCGATGGCGCATCTCAAGGTGCGGTTTCCCGATCTGGTGGCCACGCCCGTCGCTGCGCGCACGCCCCCTGCGGCGTGGGGGCTCGTCAATGACGGCATCGATGCCTTGCTTGGAGTCACGCCGACCACTACGCTGGAACAGGGCATCGATCGGATGCTGGCCATGTCAACGGCGCCTGCGCCATGACCTCCACCTGTTTTCGCAACGCCACGATACTTGACGGCACGGGTGCGGCGCCCTATGCCGGTGACCTGCTGGTTGATGGCAAACGCATTGCAGCCGTGCTGCCACCGGGGCACGCACCGGCGACACCCGCCGGGCACATCATCGAATGCAACGGCGCAACGTTGATGCCTGGATTGATCGAACCGCATGCGCATTTGTCGTTTGTCGATCAGGCCACGCCGTTCGCATTGCAGGCGATCCCGGTGGAAGAGCATCTGCTGCTGACGTTGAAGCACGCGAAGTTGTATCTCGATAGCGGCTTCACCGCCTGCTTTTCGGCGGCAGCCACCAAGCCGCGCCTCGACATCGTCGCCCGCAATGCGATTGACGCCGGCCAGTTTCCCGGCCCGCGCACGCTGGCGGCCAGCGTTCAGTTCACGGTGACCGGCGGGGTGGGCGATCTGCGCCAGATGCATCTCGACCCGGGCGAGGCCATGTACACATTGCCCTGTGACGGCCCGGACGAATTTCGCCGCGCGGCGCGCGAGGCGTGCCGCGAGGGTGTGGATGTGCTGAAGATCGTACCGTCGGGCGACACGTCGACTCCCGATGTCCCGTCGGCCCGCACGACGATGACCGACGCCGAAGTGGCCGCTGTATGCGAGGTGGCGCGCGCGCACGGCCTTGTGGTGGCCGCGCACGCGCGCAGCGCAGATTCGATCAAGATGTGCATCCGCAACGGCGTGCAGGTGATCTACCACGCCACCTGCGCCGACGAGGAGGCGCGGGACCTGATCGAGGCGCACAAGGACACGGTGTTCGTGGCACCCGCACTTTCCGTCACGTGGACGCGCCTGCACGAATCCGGCAACTGCGGCCTGCCCGCGTCCGCTGCGATGAAGGCCCGGATCCAGCGCGACCTCGACCTGACGATTGAATGCATGGTCGATCTGAAGCGCCGCGGCGTGCGCGTGCTGCCGGGCGGTGATTACGGCTTCAAGTGGAATCCACACGGCAACAATGCGCGCGACCTTACTTTCTTCGTCGACCTGCTGGGCTTCACGCCGATGGAAGCGATCATCGGCGCCACCAAGTTGGGCGGCGAGATCATGGGCATGGGCAGCGAGCTGGGACAAGTGCGAGCCGGCTTTCTCGCCGACCTCCTGCTGGTGGACGGCAATCCGCTCGCCAATCTGCGCTTGCTCGAAGATCGCGAGCGTCTGCTGATGATCATGAAGGACGGCGTATTCCACAAGCAACCGCCCTCGCGCGACGCCGGGCGGCAACGCGCCGCCACCTGAACGCCAACTCACGAAAGCAACGCCATGGATTATGGAATACGGGGCCGCACGGCCATCGTCTGTGCGGCCAGTCAGGGACTGGGCAAAGGTTGCGCGATGGCGTTGGCCCGTGAAGGCGTCGATGTGGTCATCAACGCGCGTGGCGCCGACGCATTGCATGCCACGGCCAACGAAATTCGCGCGGCCACCGGCGTGAAGGTGACGGCGATCGTCGGCGATGTCACCTCGGCGGAAGGCCGCGCTGCGCTGCTGGCGGCGTGCCCGCACCCCGACATGCTCGTCAACAATGCGGGCGGACCGCCGATCGGTGATTTCCGCGACTGGGATGAAGCGACGTGGCAAAAGGCCGTCAACGACAACATGATCACGCCGATCATGCTGATGCGCAGCGTCGTCGACGGGATGATCGAGCGCCGCTTCGGTCGCATCGTCAACATCACCTCGCGCTCGGTCAAGGCGCCACTGACGCATCTCGGGTTGTCGAACGGGGCCCGCGCGGGTCTCACCGGATTTGTCGCGGGCCTCGCGCGGCAGGTGGCGAAGCACAACGTCACGATCAACAATCTGCTGCCGGGACCATTTGCCACGCAGCGGCAAACGGATGGCCTGCGCAAGCTCGCGGCCAGGGCGGGGCAGGACTACGACACGTTTGCGCGCACCCAGATGGCCGCCGTGCCGTCCAATCGCTTCGGCACGCCGGAGGAGTTCGGTGAGGCATGTGCATTCCTGTGCAGCGCCAATGCCGGCTTCATCGTGGGCCAGAACCTGCTGATCGATGGCGGATCGGTCAACCTGTCGATGTAACGCCGCGATTTGGATCGGCGTTGCGCGCATCTGAAGGCCCGGTGTCCCGATCGCGTGGCCACGCCAGTGGCGGCGCCCAATGCGAAAAATGCCGCGATGTGATTGAATAACGCGATATTCACATTGCGAGGGTTTCGCCCGCCATGAATCGACGTCAATGGCTGCGCCGTCTCGGTGCGTTGCCGCTCCTGTCCTGGATCGCGGGGTTGCCCACCGCGTTCGGCGCCACCGCGGCGTCGGCGGCCAAGGTGATGCGCCGAAACCTGCCTGGCGATCCGGCGTGGCCGTCGGATGGCGAATGGACACAACTCAACGCGGCGGTGGGAGGACGGCTCGTCAAGCTCGCGTCGCCGTTCGACGCGTGTGCCGGCACGCCTGCGGGTGCCGCCTGCACGGCGTTGTTCAAGGAACTGAAAAACCCGTACTTCATCGGCGATAACCCGGCGCTGACGCAAACGTGCGGCTGGGCGGATGGCTGGACATCGCGCGCCAGCACCTGGATGGTGGCGGCACAAACGACGCAGGATGTCGTGCATGCCGTCAACTTCGCGCGCGACCACAACCTGCGGCTGGTGGTGAAGGGCGGTGGCCACAGCTACCAGGGCACGTCGAATGCCGCGGGCTCGCTGCTGGTATGGACGCGCCCGATGCAGGACATCACGCTGCACGACGCCTTCGTCGGTAGCGGCTGCGCCGGAAGTGCCGCGCCCCAGCAGGCCGTGACGGTGGAGGCCGGCAACATCTGGATGCGCACCTATCACGCAGTGGTGGCCGATGCCGGACGGTACGTGCAAGGCGGCGGCTGCGCCACGGTGGGTGTTGCCGGGCTGATCCAGAGTGGGGGCTTCGGCAGTTTCTCCAAGCGCTACGGCACCGCGGCAGCATCGCTGCTCGAGGCCGAAGTGGTCACCGCGGATGGCGAGGTGCGCATCGCCAATGCGTGCAGCAATCCCGACCTGTACTGGGCCTTGAAGGGCGGCGGCGGTGGCAGCCTTGGCATCATCACCAGGATGACGCTGCGCACGCATGAACTGCCGGAATTCTTCGGGGGCGCGAGCTTCGCCGTCAAGGCCGGTTCCGATGCGGCATTCAAGCGCCTGATCGCGCGCTTTGTCGCGTTCTATCGCGAGCACCTCTTCAATCCGCACTGGGGTGAACAGGCGGCGTTTGAGACCGACAACAAGCTGAATGTCGCCATGGTGTTCCAGGGCCTGAGCCAGGCGGAGGCCGAGGCCGTATGGAAGCCGTTCTTCGACTGGGTGGCGGCTGCGCCTGCGGATTATTCGCTGGGCCAGCCCGTGCGTATCATCGCGCTGCCCGCGCGCCGACTGTGGGATCCCGCATTCCTGCGCGCGAACCTGCCGTCGGTGATCATTCCCGACGATCGGCCCGGTGCGCCCGAGGCCAACGTATTCTGGACCGGCAACCTGGGCGAGGCCGGCCAATTCCTGCACAACTACGTATCCTCATGGCTGCCGGCCACGATGCTGCAGCCGGCGAAGCAGAAGCAGCTGGTCGACGCGCTCTTTGCGTCGTCGCGTCACTGGCGGGTCGGGCTGCATTTCAACAAGGGTCTTGCCGGTGCGCCACCCGAGGCGATCGCGGCGTCGCGCGATACGGCGATGAACCCGGTCGTGCTCGACGCCGCGGCGCTGGTGATCATTGCCGGCGGCAGCCCGCCGGCATTCCCCGGTGTGCCGGGCCACGAGCCTGATCTGGCCCGCGCGCGCCGCGATGCGGCGAAAATCGACCTGGCCATGCGCACGTTGCGCACGGGCGTGCCGATGGCGGGCTCCTATGTATCGGAAGCGGGCTACTTCGAGCGCACGTGGCGTA
>JBKJSU010000072.1:0-5718 GCA_046594415.1 Casimicrobiaceae bacterium
GAAATCAAGCTGGGCCACGTCGGCGAACCAGGCTCGATATTCCAGAAAAGCGCGGACGAATTCGCCAAGCGCGCCAACGCCAGGCTCGGCGCCAAGGCCAAGGTCGTGACCTTCGGATCGAGCCAGTTGGGCGGTGACGCCGAGATGATCCAGAAGCTCAAGCTCGGCACGCTCGACATGGCGCTGCCCTCGACGGTGATGAGTTCGCAGGTGGATCTCTTCGGCGTGTTCGAGATGCCCTACATCGTCAAGGATCACCAGCACATGGCGCGCATCGAGAAGGAAATCTTCTGGACCAAACTCGAGCCCGAGGCCGGCAAAAAAGGCCTCAAGGTGCTCGCGGTATGGGAAAACGGCGTGCGGCACGTCACCAACAGCAAGCGCCCGATCAAGGTTCCGGCCGACCTGCAGGGCATCAAGTTGCGCGTGCCCGAAGGCAAGTGGCGTGTGAAGATGTTTCAGGCCTATGGCGCCAATCCCAGCCCGATGAAATTTTCCGAGCTCTTCACCGCGCTGCAGACAGGCGTGATGGACGGCCAGGAAAATCCGTTCACGCAAATCTATTCGGCCAAGCTGCAGGAAGTGCAGAAATTTCTGTCGCTGACGGGCCACGTCTACACGCCGGCCTATCTCACCGTGGGCAAGACCAAGTGGGAGTCGCTGCCGCCCGATGTGCGCAAGATTCTCGAGGAAACCGCGAAGGAAACGCAGGCCTACGTCTACGAGCAGGCGGCCCTGGACGATGCCGATCTGCTGACCAAGTTGAAGCAGGGCGGTATGCAGGTGAACGACGTCGACAAGGATGCGTTCATCAATGCCAGCAAGCCGATCTACGAGGAATTCGGCAAGGAAGTACCGGGCGCGAAGGAAGTGATCGAGCGCGCGGTTGCGCTTGGAAAATAAGCGGGTGGCACCCATCAACGATGGGGCGACACCCGGCGCGGCGATCACCGCCACGCTGCGGCGCTTTCGCGCGCGCTACGGCCTCGTGCTGGAGTGGTTCGTCGGCGCGCTGATGGTGGTCCTCTTCGTCGAGGTCACGCTGGGGATCGTGTTTCGCGCCATCGGGCATTCGCTGATCTGGTACGACGAAATGGCGTCGGTGCTGCTGGCGTGGCTCACGTTCTACGGCTCCGCACTGGCGTCGGTCAAGCGCGCCCACATCGGATGTCCGGAGCTGGTGGATGCACTGCCGTGGCCGGCGCGTCGCCTGATGAACATCGCCGCGCAGTTGATCGTGATCGCGTTCTTCGTGTTGCTCGGCATCGTGGGCGCCTCGATCTTGCCGATCCTCGCCACCGATTCGATGGTCAGCTTGCCCGCGGTGCCGATGAGCGTCGTGCAGTCGGTGATACCGATCTCGGCGGCATTGATCGTGGTCGCCGAGGTAACCTACCTGATCGACCTGCTGGTCGCGACGGCGCCGCCTCCACCCTCCGGTGGCGCGGCGCTTGCCGACGGACTCCACTGACATGAGCAGCATCAACGTGGAGATAGCGACATGACCATCATGCTGGGGCTGTTCGCCGCCGTGCTGGCGCTGGTGCTGATCAATGTGCCCATCGCCGTGGCGCTCGGCGTCGTGGCGGTGATCGCCATGGTCGTGACGCACGGCATGAGCATCCTGCCCAACCTCGCCGTCGTGGCGTACAACGGGGCCACCAGTTTCCCGTTGCTGGCAATCCCGCTGTTCATCCTGGCCGGCGCCATCATGAATGCATCGGGCATCTCCCGCCGCTTGATCGCGGTGGCTGCGGCGTTGTTCGGCTGGCTTCGGGGCGGGCTCGCGCATGTCTCGATCGGCGCGTCGATGTTCTTCGCGGAGATATCCGGATCCGCCGTCGCCGACGTCGCGGCGCTCGGCTCGATCCTGATTCCAGGCATGAAGGCCAAGGGTTATCCAGCACCCTTTGCGGCGGCGGTGATGTCGTCGGCCGCGACTCTGGCAGTGATCATCCCGCCGTCGATTCCAATGATCCTCTACGCGGTGATGGCCGAGACATCGGTCGTCCAGCTGTTCGTCGCCGGCATCGTGCCTGGGGTCCTCGGCGGCTTGAGTCTGATGGCGATGGCCTCGGTGCTCGCACGCCGGTACAACCTGCCGCGCGAACTCGCGTTCTCGTGGGCGCGGGTACGTAGCAGCGCGCGCGAGGCGCTGTGGGCTTTCCTGCTGCCGATCATTATCCTCGGCGGCATCTTCGGCGGCGTGGTGACGGCCACCGAGGGCGCGGCGCTGGCCGTGGTGGCCGCGCTGTTTGTCGGGCTCCTCATCTATCGCGAACTCAATGTGCGGCACCTGCGCCAGGCCCTCGTCGAAGGTGCAATCCAGACCGCCGTGGTCATGTTGCTGGTGGCCTTCAGCGCGCTGCTAGGCACCTACCTGACGGAAGTGCAGGCGCCGCAGGCGCTGGCCCGCGGGGTATCCGAGCTGACCAGCAACAAGTGGGTCGTGCTGGGACTGCTGAACCTGCTGTTCCTGCTGCTCGGCATGTTCCTGCACTCCGCGGCGGCGATCATCCTGGTCGTACCGGTCGTGATGCCGCTGGTTAAAGCCGTCGGCATCGATCCGGTGCACTTCGGCTTGATCGTCACCATCAATCTCGGCATCGGCCAACAGACGCCGCCGGTGGCCAGCGTGCTGATGGTCGCAAGTGCTATCGCCAAGGAGTCCGTCTGGGCCGTCACGCGGGTGAACGTGTGGTTCATCGCCGTCCTGCTGATGGTGCTGTTGCTTGTCACCTATGTCCCGGTCACCGGCCTCGGACTGGTCAACCTCTTTTACCGCTGACCTCCCATCCCGGACGCCCCCAATGAACGAATCGATCGCGGTTAATCGCGCCGGGCCCATCGCCACCGTCGTGCTGAACCGGCCGGACAAGCTCAACGCGCTGACGATCACGATGTGGAAGGACCTGGGCGATGCCGTCACGCGCCTGTCCGCCGACGACGGCCTGCGGTGCATCATCCTGCGCGGTGCGGGCGAGCGTGCCTTCTCCCCTGGCAACGACATCGGCGAGTTCGCGACTGCGCGCGCCAACAAGGCGCAGGCCATTGCCTATGGCGCCGTGATGCACGCAACTGCGAACGCGCTGGCCGCCTGTCGCCACCCACTGGTCGCGCAAATTCACGGCATCTGCGTCGGTGGCGGACTCGAGATTGTGGCCCTGTGCGACCTGCGGATCTGCGGTGAATCGAGCCGCTTCGGCGCGCCGATCAAGAACCTGGGCCTCGTGATGGCGTATGCCGAAATGGCCCCGCTGGTGCGGCTGGTGGGTCCCGCCGTGGCCCTCGAAATCCTGCTCGAAGGCCGGATCATCGACGCCGTGGAAGCAAAGGAAAAGGGCCTCGTCACGCGCGTGGTAGCGGACGCCGATGTTGCGGCCGAGGCCCTTGCGACCGCGCAGCGCATCGCCGACGGCGCGCCGCTGGTGGCGCGCTGGCACAAGCAATTTGCGCGGCGGCTCGCCGACCCGCGACCACTGACGCCGGCCGAACAGGAGGAATGCTTCGACTGCTTCGATACCGAGGATTTCCGCATCGGCTACGCCGCATTCCTCGCGAAGCAAAAGCCGGCGTTTCGCGGTCGCTGATGGAATTCCCCGATGCCGCATCGTCGACTTCTGCTCGCCTGCATCGCCCTTGTCGCGAGCCATGCCGCCATGGCCGTTGACGAGCCGCAGTACAAGGTGGTGCGCACCGGCGAGGACTTCGAGGTGCGCCAGTACGCTCCTTATCTCGTCGCGGAGACCGTGGTCGACACCACGGCCGATAACGCCGGCAGTCAGGGGTTCCGCATTCTCGCCGGCTACATCTTCGGAGCGAACAAGGGCGCGCGAAAGATCGCCATGACGGCGCCCGTGGCACAGACCCCCGTGAAGATCGCGATGACGGCGCCGGTGGCGCAGGCTGCCGACCCAGGCGGGTATCGCGTGCAATTCGCGATGCCCGCGGAGTGGACACTCGAAACACTGCCTGAACCGGATGACGCCCGCGTGAAGCTTGCCGCGATTCCGGCGCGCACGCTGGCAGTATTGAAGTATTCGGGAACCTGGACGCAGGCCAACTACGACGAGAACCTGCAGAAGTTGAAGTCCGCGCTCGCGCAGAAAGGATTGCGCTGGCATGGCGAAACGATGTCGGCCAAGTACGATCCACCCTGGACGCCGTGGTTCATGCGCCGCAACGAAATCTGGCTGGAACTCGACTGACCGCCCGCAGCGCCCGGATTCGCGGAACGCAGGCCACCCTTGGCTACCATGGCAGCTCCTCGCCGTTGAACGCGTAGAATTTCCCCGAGTCGGCGGGGGTCAACGTGTCGATCACGCGCAACATTTCCGCCGCCGCCGTCGCGGGGGCACGGCCGATCTCCGCGCCGCGAAACGGCTGCGACAGTCTGGAATTCACCGTGCCCGGATGCAACGCGACCACGATCGAATGCGGATGCGATCGCCTGATTTCAATCGACGCGGTCTTCACGATCATGTTGAGCGCCGCCTTCGACGCGCGATAGCTGTACCACCCGCCCAGGCGATTGTCCCCGATGCTGCCGACCTTGGCGGAGAGGACCGCCAGCACGCCGCGGTCGGCATCGAGCAGCGGCGCAAAGTGGCGCAGCACCAGCGCTGGCCCGAACGTGTTGACTCGAAACGTTGCCAGCATCTGGTCGTCGTTGAGATCGGCCAGCCGCTTCTCGGGCATGAATCGCGGCGAGTGCAGCAGCCCTGCGGCATTGATGATCAGGTGGAACGGTGCCCGGTCCGCCAGCGCGGCGGCGGCCCGGGCCACGCTGCCTTGGTCGTCGAAGTCGACGGGCGGCGTCGACTGACGATGCACGCCCTCCACCAGCGCACATCCGGGCGTTGAGCGCAGACGTTCAACAAAGGCCGCGCCGATCGCTCCCGATGCGCCGACGACCAGCGCGCGGAAGTCACGGGGGAACGAGTCCATCGTCACACCCATCCCTGGCGCCACCGCGTGGCGTCACGCAACTCGCGCCACGCGATGCGCCGGACCGCCTTCGAATGCACGGCCTCGACCTCGACCCATTCGACGCTGCTGTCCTGCCGCTCGGGCAGGATCACCGTCGACACCAGGAAGTGCTTTTCGCCTTCTACCGGTTGGACCGCAGTCCATTTCGTCAGCAGCAGCTTTTTCGGATGCAGGGGATTCATCGCCCAGAGCGTAACCGAAGCGGTGGTCCTCGCGCGCACGGTCGCCATTTGTACAACCATCGACTCACCGTCCCGGCCTGGGCCTGCGTGGGCGGCGAGCCGGCGCGCAGGCAGACTTTGGCCTATAGTGGACAGGCGCCAACATCGCGGCGCGCCCCAGGAGCTTGCCATGTCGCATCAGCCTCCGAAGACCAGCAAGAAAAAGGCGCAGCACACCGCGAAGGAAAAGAAGTCGATCAAGCAACAGAAGAAACATCAGGGTGAGACCGCACCGTTCATCAAGCACTGAGGCACGCGTGAACGCATGCCCGTCGTAGACATCGAAGTCGTCGTCCCGCCGGACGTCGTGACGGTGGCGGGCCTGGCCCAGGCCGTGGCCGATGCCATTGGCGACAGGTTCGGCTCAGCGCCCGGCCAAACCTGGGTGCGTTAGTTCGGATATGCTCGGCCGATGAGCGCACCACCCCATCCGGGCCCGCTGGCGGGCATGCGCGTCCTGGAACTCGCGCAGATCATGGCGGGCCCAACCTGCGGCGCGTTGCTCGCC
>JBKJSU010000212.1:0-3635 GCA_046594415.1 Casimicrobiaceae bacterium
GGGGCACACCCGCTCGACGGCCGTCTGCACGGCCTGCACGCACAGCGGCAGGAACGACGGATTGAGATTGTTGAAGCCGCCGGGGAAGAGGTTGGTATCGACGGGCGCCAGCTTGAAACCGGCGTTGCGCAGGTCCACCGAGGCATAGAACGGCACCGCGTGCTCCTGCCACTGGGTGCGCAGCCAGCGCTCGATCTCCGGCATGTGCGCGAGGATGCGCCGTTCGAGGTCCAGCATTGGACCGGCCAGTGCCGTAGTGAGATGGGGAACCATGCGGACGCCTTGCGATGAAGTGGGAGAATTGTACCTGTCCCGCCAGCAGCACAAAAAACGGGGCGCGTGCAACGCGCCCCGACTAGCCACTGAGGAGATAACAATTGCCCGAGAAACCTGTGCTTCCTGCTTGCCCGCGGGCGGGGGAGAGAGCCCGCCCGCGTCGTGCTCGTTGCCGCTGCTACGTCGTTCAGCTACGGTATGCCGATTCGCCGTGGGAGGAGACGTCGAGTCCTTCACGCTCCTGTTCCTCGGTGACGCGAAGGCCGACGGTCATGTCGACGATCTTGTAGCAGATGTAGGCCACGACGCCGGACCAGATCACCGTCAGCCCGACCGCCTTGGCCTGGATGAACAGCTGCTCGCCGTAGCTCGTGTAACCGGTCTTGCCGGTGACCCAGTCGGTGACGAAGCCGGGACCGCCCAGATCGGGCGACACGAAGATGCCGGTGAGAAGCGCACCGAGGATGCCGCCGACGGCGTGCACGCCGAACACGTCGAGGGTGTCGTCCACCTTCAGCATGTGCTTCAGACCGTTGACGCCCCACAGGCAGACGAAACCGGCGAGGATGCCGATGACGAATGCGCCGGGGATGCCGACGTTGCCCGCTGCCGGGGTGATGGCCACCAGGCCCGCAACGGCGCCGGAAGCTGCACCAAGCATCGACGGCTTGCCCTTGAACATCCATTCGCCGAGCGTCCACGCCACAGTGGCGCAAGCGGTGGCCAGGAACGTGTTGATGAAGGCGAGTGCCGCGGTGCCGTTCGCTTCAAGCGCCGAGCCGGCGTTGAAACCGAACCAGCCGAACCACAGCAGCGAGGCACCCATCATCGTCATCGGCAGGCTGTGCGGCGCCATCGATTCCTTGCCGTAGCCGATCCGCTTGCCGATCACGTAAGCACCCACCAGGCCCGCGATACCGGCGTTGATGTGCACGACGGTGCCGCCCGCGAAGTCCAGCGCGCCCCACTGCCAGATCAAACCGGCCTTGGCATTCTGCGCATCCACGACATTCGCCGCCGTGTACGCATCGGGGCCGGGCCAGAACCAGACCATGTGCGCGATCGGCAGGTACGAGAACGTGAACCAGAGCACCGAGAACAGCAGCACCGCGGAGAACTTGGCCCGTTCGGCAAACGCGCCGAGGATGAGGCAGACGGTGATCGCCGCGAAGGTGGCCTGGAAGGCAACGAACAGCAGTTCCGGGATCGGCGTGTTTTTGGAGAACGTCGCCGCCATCGCGAATTCGCCCTTGGCCGCGTCGAACGTGCCCTTGAGGAACATTCGGTCAAGACTGCCGATATAGGCGTTGCCCTCGGTAAACGCGAGACTGTAGCCGTACACGCACCACAGAACCGTGATCAGCGAGAACACGACGAACACCTGCATCAGCACCGACAGGACGTTCTTCGAGCGCACCATGCCCCCGTAGAACAATGCCAGCGCCGGCGCGCTCATCAGCAGGACCAGCGCCGTGCAGACGAGCATCCAGGCGACGTCTCCCTTGTTGGGCGTGGGTGCGGGTGTCGCGGTGGCCGCAGGTGCGGCATCCGCGGGTGCGGCGGCCGCTGCTGCGGCAGATGCTGCCGCGGCCGGAGCCGCAGCGGTGGGTGCTGCCTTGTCCTGCGCCAGCACCGGCGTCGCCAAAGCGAACGCGCCGAGCAGGGCAAGTAACGCCACTAGCTTTTTCATCGAAGGGCTCCCTTACAGCGCATCCGCGCCGGTTTCACCGGTGCGGATACGGACGACCTGCAGCAGGTCGAACACGAAGATTTTGCCGTCACCGATCTTGCCGGTGTTGGCGGCTTTTTCGACCGCTTCGATCACGCGCTCGAGCATGTCGTCCTTCACTGCCGCTTCGATCTTGACCTTGGGCAGAAAGTCGACGACATATTCGGCGCCACGATAGAGCTCGGTGTGCCCCTTTTGTCGACCGAATCCCTTCACCTCGGTCACGGTGATTCCCTGCACGCCGATGGCCGAGAGGGCCTCGCGGACCTCGTCCAGCTTGAACGGCTTGATGATGGCGGTAACGAGTTTCATGATGTCCCCCGGAAAGCGCGCGGCGGTACGAGGCCGCCGCGCGGTATGGCGTTTTAGAACGTCTTTTGCACGTAGCCGACGAATTGGTTCGAGGAGATGTCCCTGCCAAAACGATTGGTATAGGCGGCGCTCTCGGCATCGGTGCCCGTGCCGAAGATGCCCACCGTCAACCCCAGCACCTCGGTGGAAACACCGACCTTCCAGTCGCTGTAGTCGTAGAAGCCGGCGTTCTTGAACTTCTGTTGACCGTAATGTCCGAAGACCGTGACCTTGCCGATCGTGTCGTTGACCTTGTCCACGACGTCGTAGGCGGCATTGACTTCCCAGTAGTCGGAGCCACGCGAATTCGGGAAGCCGAAGGTCTTGCTATCGACGCTGTAGCTGTACTTGCCGGTGATCCACTTCCAGGTGACCGCGGCGTAGAGTTCGGTTGTATTGGGCTTCACATAGCCGGCGGGATAGGAGCCCGGGTAGGCGTAGTAAAGGACGCCGACGTCAAGCAACCAGTCCTCGGCGAATGCCCACTTGTAGCCACCGTAGAGATCCATCTCGAGGCTGGCGGACACGTCCGCGTTGCTATCGGACAACCAGCTGATGTTGGATGCCCACACGCCGGCGTAGAAGCCGCTCTTGTGGCCGAGATCGAAGCCACCCTGGAGTGCGGGCTTCTCGTTGGTTTGCGAGATTCCGCGGAACACATACTGGCTGAAAATGCCCACGTTGCCGGTGAAGGTCCAGTCCGGTTCGGGCGCCGCAGCGGGTGCCGGTGCCGGCGCGGCTGCGGGAGCAGGGGTCGTCTGGGCTTGCGCGGCGCCAGCCAGCAGCGTGGCAAACAGGGCGGCCGCGGCGCAGGTGCGAAGGCGGTGCTTCTGGTTCATGTCAGAATCCCTTGCAAGGTGGTTGATGAAATCGGTGACGCTTCCGGGGTTTAGTCAGCATTTCGTGTGCCACTGCAATAAATGCAAATTAATCAGGTAATTAACGCTTAACTTGGCAGGCAATGCCGGCATTGCACCGGGATAGCGCACCAATTGGGTGCCTGACGTGGAGTGGCCGCACTGGACTGGGGCGCCGCGATATCCGAGGGTTTCAGCGCCCGCGCCGTTCATCCGAATGGACGAGCGAAGGGGCGCCTTCGCTTTGATAGACTTGGTCCACGGTTGTCCAACGGGATGGCGTTCAACGCCATCAACTAGTCACAATTGCGGAGACGCACCATGTTGAGTTTCAACAGCAAGACCCTCGACGAGCTGGCCGCCAGGATCGGCCGCGCGGTCGAGTCCAGCCCTGCCAAGGACATCGAGAAAAATGTGAAGGC
>JBKJSU010000288.1:0-2876 GCA_046594415.1 Casimicrobiaceae bacterium
TCAGGATGACGACAAGGCCGACCGCGAGCGCGATCAAACCGTAGATGAGAAACGGCAGCCAGTTGCGCCACGTGGCAAAAAAGCTGGTCTTCATCGCGTCGATGGGCTTGGCGCCATGCAGCACCACCAGCGCCGGGGCGAACCAGTTGAGCGCCGCCATTACCGCGCCGATCACCAGCGCGGCCAGCGAGGCGAGCAATCCGGCAACGCCGATCGCGCCCGCGGAACGCGACATCATCTCCATGGGATCGGACCCGCCGTGGCGCATGATCTCCATGAAGCTGCCGCCGCCGGACATGCCGCCGGCCACGATGGCGGCCAGCAGCAGCGTGAGGGCGATGTCGACGGCGCCGATGATGAGCAGCGGCACGAAATTCGCGGCCTGGAAGCCTTCGAAGAGATGCGCGACCTTGAGCGGCTGGTCGCGATCGACGGCGCGACATCCGAGCATCAGTCCGCCGATGAACACGGGCGCCAGCAGCGAATGGCCCACCTGGCCAACAAAGGGCACGATGCTGATCAATAGCGTGATGATGATGTAGATCAGCATGATGCCGATCCAGGTGCCGACGCTGGAGGTGAAGATGCGCCAGCCGTGCGCCCACCAGCCGGCGCCGCGCCCGGCTTCAACCACGCGAATGTCATTCATCGGATCCGACATGGAACGTTGCTCCTGGAAGTATTGACGAGGATCGGTCGCGGCAGGGTATCAGCGCGTGGAATGGCGCTCGAGATCCTCGAGCGTGACCACTGCCAGCGTTTCTTCGTGGGTGGCCGCCAGCACTACTGGCGGCGCCACGCCGGCAGCGAGCGCCTCACGCCAGCGCCCGACGCACACGCACCAGTGGTCCCCGGGCGCGAGTCCGGGAAAGCCCGATTCACGACGGGGCGTGGACAGGTCGTTGCCGCCAAGCTTCGAAAACACGAGAAACGGTTCGGTCATCACTGCGCAGACGGTATGCAAGCCGGTGTCGTCGGGGCCGGTGTCGCAGCATCCGTTGCGATAGAAACCGGTGCGCGGCGCATCGCTGCATGGCAGCAGCGGCGAACCCAGCACGTTGAGGGCATTGTCGCGGGAACGGGACATGACTACACGGGGCGGACCGATGGACCCGCCGCGCCGCGCCGGTTACGAAGAAGCGCCTAGTTTAGCGCGCGCCGTGCGTCGACTGTGTCACGAATCTGCGAAGCGAGCTCGGCGGGGGTATCGGTGCGCAGGAACCAGCGCAGCCGCGCCGTATCGCCCACGGGAACGAAGCCGAAGTCGGCGAGCACGTGCTGTATCGCGTTGACATAGCGCGAACCACGCTGGACGCGTACCACATACGTCTTCTGTCCCGGCGGCGTGGCGAAGAGCGCCGCCAGCAGCGCGCGACCGTGGCCACCGCCACGCGTGCCGAAATCGAGGCCCGCCAGCCACAGTTCGTATCCGACGGACGCCCCCATGGCCCGAAAGAGGCCGAAGCCCACCGGTGCCGTACCGGCGTGCTTGCCGTCGGGCCAGTAGACGTAGCCGGGAACCGCCACGGTGTCGATCTTGCCGCTGCGTCTTTCCTCGACGAAGTAACCGCAGACGAGCGCGCGCTTCAGTTGCGCAAAGAAGGCTTCGGATTCGGGCGTGCTCGTGCCGAGATCGCGATCGAAACTGCCGTCCGCCGCGCCCTGACGGATCAGGGCGCGCAGCATGGCAAGGTGACCGACATGAGCGGGCTGGAGCATGGCTTGGTTGCAGCGTGGATCGAGGCATGACCGTAACGCCGCCGCGCGCTGCGTAGTACGCCGGCTTACAGGCGGTGCAATTCCCGGCGCGAGCGGTGGAACTTGCGCGCGACGCGCCGTCAAAGCGCGAGATAGATCGCCAGCACCACGCCCAGCGCCGACAGGACGACGCATAGCGTGAGCGGATACACCGCGGCATGCGTGCGCGGCACGTCCACCGGCGCCAGCGTGGCCACGAAGCTGTGGTGCTGGATCGCGCCGAGAATCATGCAGCCGACACCCAGCAGGACCAGCGCGATGCCGATCCCGGTGGACAGCAGTTGATGGGCGTCCAACACCCCGGCCCCGTGCGCCTGCGGCATGGCAAGCATGCGCAGGAACAACCCGAAACGGGCCACGACGAAGCCGAAGGCCATGATTGTGAGGCCCGTCCGCACCCATGCGAGGAGCGTGCGCTCGGCGGCGAAGAAAACGCGGGGATCGGGGGTGGTCGTGGTCATGGACGCGCCAAGCGTACCGCATCCGCCGGTCCTGCCGGCAACATGCCCCATGGCGGCGAGGCAGGCCGGCTCGGGAGCTTCGTTTGCGCTGGCACTTGAATTATCGCCCTTGCTGCCCTATTATTAGCACTCGTAGCGATCGAGTGCTAGCAAGAGCATTCAGCTGCGGGTTATTGGCGAATCACGGACCATCCGGGCGCCCCGCGCCGTGGCTCCGTTGCACGATCGACCAGTAACACGCTGTTTTTAAATCAATTATTTACCAGGAGTGAGTGCTAACATGAAACTGCGTCCCCTACACGATCGCGTGATCGTCAAGCGGCTCGAGGAAGAGCGTAAATCGGCCGGCGGCATTGTCATCCCGGACACCGCCGCAGAAAAGCCGTCGATGGGCGAAGTCATCGCCGTCGGCCCCGGCAAGACGGACGACAACGGCAAGCTGCTGGCGATGGGCGCCAAGGTCGGCGACAAGATCCTCTTCGGCAAGTACTCCGGTCAGGAATTCCGCATGGATGGTACCGATTACCTCCACATGCGCGAAGACGACATCATCGGCATCGTCGGCTAACGCCGGCTCCAGAATCCGCAACAGGAGAAATGAACCATGGCAGCTAAAGACGTCCGCTTCGGCGAAGGCGTGCGCAACAAGATGATGGT
>JBKJSU010000311.1:0-4483 GCA_046594415.1 Casimicrobiaceae bacterium
CTGCTCGCGCGAATTCAAGATCTTTACCAACATCAACTCCACCATCGTCGACCCCAAGGCCTTCGACGCGGGCTCGTTCGTCGACTTCACCGGCGACGTCTGCATCATCCCGCCCAACTCGTTTGCGCTGGCCAGGACGGTGGAATACTTCCGCATTCCGCGCAACGTGCTCACGATCTGCCTGGGGAAGTCGACGTACGCCCGCTGCGGCATCATCGTCAACGTGACCCCGTTGGTGCCGGAAAGGGAAGGTTACGTGACGCTCGAGTTCTCCAACACCACGCCCCTGCCGGCGAAGATTTACGCCAACGAGGGCGTGGCACAGGTGATCTTCTTCGAATCGGACGAGGTGTGCGAAATCTCGTACAAGGACCGGGGCGGCAAGTACCAGGGGCAGCAGGGTGTGACATTGCCCAAGATTTGAGCCTCGTTGGCGAATCGCGGTTGGCTGGCGGCGGCGGGCCGCCGCGCAGGTTGGTTCGAGCCTCGTTGGTGGAGGACTGAGAGTTTTTTGAGAGCCGAAGCGCCGGCGTTCAACCGACTTGCCCGGCGTCTCGGTTGTTGACGCTTTGTCGGCTTTTGCCCCGGACCACTTTCCCGGTTGGTGCTAGGCTTTCTCATGGCTACCACCAAGCTCGCGTCGGTCACGCTCATCGCCATCTGCCAGGTGGCCGCCATGGCGCTGTGGTTTTCGGCATCCGCGGCGGTGCCGGCGTTGGTGGCCGAATTCCACCTGTCCGGATTCGCGCAGGCCGTCCTGACGAGCGGTGTGCAGGCGGGCTTCGTCGTTGGCTGCCTCGGCAGCGCTGCACTTGGACTGCCTGACCGGTTCGACCCGCGGCGAACTTTTGCGTTTGCAGCGACGCTGGGCGCCTTCGCCAATGCGCTGCTGCTCGTCGTCGAGCCCACGTCGCTGGCAGTGCCCGCGCTGCGCGTGGTGACCGGCATTGCGATGGCCGGCGTCTACCCGATCGGCATGAAGCTCGCCTCGACGTGGGCGAAAGGCGACATGGGGTTGATGGTCGGGCTGCTGGTCGGCGCCCTGACGCTCGGGTCCGCGCTGCCGCATCTATTCAACGCATGGGGTGGCATGCAGTGGCGGATGCCCCTGGCGGTCGCGTCGATGACGGCATTGGCGGCGGCACTCCTCATCGGATTCGCTGGCATCGGTCCCAACCGCGCGCCAGCGCCGCCCTTCGACCCCCGGGCGGTATTGAGCGCTTGGCGCGACGTGCCGCTGCGCCTCGCCAACCTCGGGTATCTCGGCCACATGTGGGAGCTTTACGCGATGTGGGCCTGGATCGGGATGTTCCTGCAGGCGAGCTTTGTGCTCGCGATGCCGGCGGAATCGGCATCCGTGGCGGCGAAGCTCGGCGCCTTCGTCACGGTCGCGGCGGGCGGGATCGGGTCGGTGGCCGCGGGACTGCTGGCCGACCGGCTGGGACGCACTACGATCACGATCGCTGCGATGGCGGTCAGCGGCACCTGCGCCGCGACGATCGGGCTGCTGTTCGGCGGCAGTCCGGTGCTGCTGATGGCCGTGTGCGTGATCTGGGGCATCAGCATCGTCGCCGATTCGGCGCAGTTCTCGGCGTCCGTCGCCGAACTTGCCGACCGCAGCCGCGTCGGCACGATGCTCACGGTGCAGACGGCACTGGGCTTCACGCTGACGCTCGTGACAATCCAACTGATGCCGACCATCGTGGCCGCGGTCGGCTGGCGCTATGCGTTCGTGCCGCTTGCACTCGGACCCGCCGGGGGGGTGTGGGCGATGGCGCGGCTGCGCGCTCATCCACGCTCCCTGGCGCTCGCCGGCGGGCGCAGGTAGCCGCCCGGCGCACTCGCGACACACTGCTTGTGGCGGAACGGAAAAGGTAGGCGTAGCATCGGACGGTTCGGCCCAGCCGACGCGCCAGGGTCAACACGGTAATCCACCAACTTTCGCATTGGGAGGGGACGATGGGCTATCACCTGGAAGGACGCCTGCTCGAAGTTTGCAACTGCAACGTGCTGTGCCCGTGCTGGATCGGCGAGGATCCCGACTACGGCACCTGCGACACGATCGTCGCCTGGCGATTCGACAAAGGCACGATCGACGGGGTCGACGTGACGGGCCAGACGATCGCGATGATCGCGCATGTGCCCGGCAACATCCTGCAGGGCAACTGGAAGGCCGCCGTGTATCTC
Organism: Casimicrobiaceae bacterium; assembly: GCA_046594415.1. Lineage (GTDB taxonomy): Bacteria > Pseudomonadota > Gammaproteobacteria > Burkholderiales > Casimicrobiaceae > VBCG01. The sequence continues at coordinate 2,188 of JBKJSU010000311.1, forward strand.
GACGAGACGGTCACGCCGCAGCAGGAGGAAGCGATCCTCCAAGTCTACACCGGCAAGCTGGGCGGGCCGGTCGGTGAACTCGTCAAGCTCGTCGGCGAGGTGGTGTCGGTCGAGAAGGTGCCGATCACCTTCGACGTGCAGGGCGGCAAAGGCACCATCAAGCTTGGAAGCGCCGGCTATGCCGAGCTCGAGCCGTTCAAGAATGCCACCGGTGCGACCACGACGCTCACCGACACGGTGTTCTCCACGGTGCCGGGCGCACCCGTGTTCGTCGGCAAGTCGCCACATTACCGGGCGAAGAATCTGAAGCTCGGCATCGATCTCGACTTGAAGGGCCACAACGCGCTGCAAAGCACGTTCGTGTTCGACGCTTAAGCATCCATGGACGCGGACGTTCCCGCACGGGCCTGCCCGCTCGCGGACTCCGCGGCAGGGTCGACGATGGCGACGCGCTCCCAAGCCGGCCCTGCGCGGCCTGGACGTCCTTTGCCTGGACACCGGTTGCTGCTTTCCCTGTTGCTGGTGGCGCTCGCGGTTGCGGCCTGGCTGGCGCTCGCGTGGTGGAGTGCTGGTCCCTACGCGCGTTTCCTCGGCCATGGCGGCTGGACCGACGCGGAGACGTTCGCGCAGCTGTGCCGGGCAGTCCCGGAGGGAGCGATTGTCGTTCCGGCGGTGCTGCACGCGTTGGCGTGGGTGCTGATGATCGCGGCGATGATGTTGCCGACGACGATCCCGGTGCTGGCGATGTTCCAGCGGCTGGTGCAGAAACGGCCGAATCGTGTCCGGCTCGTGCTGGGGGTGGTGACCGGCTTCTTCGTGGCCTGGATGGGCTTCGGACTGGTCGCCCATGCCGCGGACACCCTGCTGCATGCCGCCGTGGCCGGTAATCCTGCCATCGCGGCACACGCATGGGCATTCGGCGCGGTCGTGCTGGCCGGCGCGGGCGCGTTCCAGTTCAGCGCGCTCAAGTATCGGTGCCTTGAGCAGTGCCACACGCCGTTTGCCTTCGTGACTGCGCGCTGGCACGGGCGTGCGCCGGCGCGGGAGGCGTTCCGCATTGGCATCGACCACGGCCTCTTCTGCATCGGTTGCTGCTGGGCGCTGATGCTGCTGATGTTCGTCGTGGGCACGGGAAGCCTTGGCCTCATGCTCGTCCTGGCGTTGGTGATGGCGGCCGAGAAGAACCTGCCATGGGGCCGGCGGCTGCGGCTCCCGCTCGGCGGCGCATTGCTCGCCGGTTCGGCGGTCCTGGTTGCGGTGAACGCCTGATTCGTTGCACGCGCCGGCGGGGTCCGGCCCCGCCGCCTGTTGCGCCGATGCCGACGCCCGGCGGCTGCATCCTCATTTCCGTTGCCCATATTCGCACAAGCGGCAGCCGGGAGCGCACAATGCGGCGCTGACGAGGGGCGCCTCCGCGGCATCGGGCGCCCCGCTTTCCATTGTGGCGCGGCGACCGTTCGCCGCAGGAGTTCCGTGCATGAAGTTCCGCTTTCCGATCGTCATCATCGATGAGGATTACCGTTCCGAGAACACGTCTGGATTGGGCATCCGTGCCCTGGCGCAGGCCATCGAGAAGGAAGGCATGGAGGTGCTGGGCGTCACCAGCTACGGCGACCTGTCGCAGTTCGCGCAGCAGCAGTCGCGGGCATCGGCGTTCATCCTGTCGATCGATGATGAAGAATTCACGCCCGGACCCAACATCGATCCGGCGGTGGTGAACCTGCGCAGCTTCATCAAGGAAATACGGTTCAAGAACGCCGAGATCCCGATCTATCTCTACGGCGAGACGCGCACTTCGCAACATATTCCCAACGATATCCTGCGCGAGCTGCACGGTTTCATCCACATGTTCGAGGACACGCCGGAGTTCGTCGCGCGGCACATCATCCGCGAGACGAAGTCCTACCTCGACTCGCTGGCGCCGCCGTTCTTCCGCGCGCTGGTCGACTATGCGCAGGACGGTTCCTATTCGTGGCATTGCCCGGGCCACTCCGGCGGCGTCGCGTTCCTGAAGAGTCCGGTGGGGCAGATGTTCCACCAGTTCTTCGGCGAGAACATGCTGCGCGCTGACGTGTGCAACGCGGTGGATGAACTGGGGCAGCTGCTCGACCATACCGGCCCGGTGGGGGCGGCGGAGCGCAATGCCGCACGCATCTTCAATGCCGATCACTGCTTCTTCGTCACCAACGGCACGTCGACGTCGAACAAGATGGTGTGGCATGCCAACGTCGCGCCCGACGACATCGTCGTCGTCGACCGCAATTGCCACGTCTCGGTGCTGCATGCGATCACGATG
>JBKJSU010000488.1:0-3005 GCA_046594415.1 Casimicrobiaceae bacterium
CGATGACTCCACGTGAAATGGGCGGCCACGCCTTCGCTGCCGCGGCGCGCGGAGAGCCGGCCCGCGATGTCGAAGCGATCCACGGCAACCAGCGGGATGTCCGCCGTTGCCGGAACCGAGTTCGGCACCGCGGCGCATGCGGCCAGCAGCATCGCCGCCGTCGCTGCGGCAAGCGCAGCGCGCGACGCGGACCCCCAGCGCGCGGAGGCGGTCGGCTCCGGCTTCACCGCGCCAGTCGGCGCATGGTCTCGAGCAGGACCGGATGGTCGGGGTTGGCCTTCAACTGCGTCTGCCAGAGTTCGCGTGCCTGTTCCATGTCGCCCTTCGCCCACAGCACTTCGCCAAGATGAGCGGCGATCTCGGCATCGGGCCGCTCCTTCATCGCGCGGCGCAGGTAGGTCTCCGCCTCGTCGTAGCGACCCAGCCGGAACAGCGCCCACCCCATGCTGTCGAGGATGAACGAGTCGTTGGGGGCCAGCTTGTTGGCCTTCTGGATGAGGACAAAGCCCTCGGCGGCGCGCGTCGTGCGGTCCACGAGCGTGTAGCCCAGCGCATTCAGCGCCTGCGGGTCCTCGGGGCGCAATTCGACCACGCGGCGCAGGCGCATCTCGGCCTCGTCGACGCGATCGAGCTTCTCGGCCACCATCGCGGCATCGTACAGAAGGTCCGTTGAATCCGAGTGCTCCTTGATGGCCAGCGTCAGCACCGCATACGCGCCCGCGAAATCGTTGGCATCGCGCAGCAGTTGCGCTTCGGCCTGGCGCACCTGCACCCGCTGCTCGATGGAAACGGCCGGCAGGTCCGCGAGGTACTTGCGGGCCTCGACCACCTTGCCCTGCTTGGCCAGCATGGCCGCGACGCGTAGCCTGGCGGGCCACGCGCGCTCGCCTTCGGGCACGGCCTTGTAGCGTTCGACCGCATCCTGGTACCGGCCCGATTCGTCGGCGACCTGCGCGTAGAACAATTCGACGATGCCGTTCTCGCCGTAGTTGGCGCGCTTCAGGTCCGACAGCAGCGCTTCGGCGGTTTCCCAATCCTTCATCTGCATCGAGATCACCGCGACGCCGAACTCGAACTCGCGCGCATTGCGATCGCCGTCCCACAGCTTCTGGTAGATCGCGCGCGCCTCGCCGTAGCGCCGTTGCTCGACATAGAGCTGTGCCAGCGCACCGGCGGCCGCCTTGGCCTCGGGGTTGGCTGCGACAAACTTTTGCAGGTAGAGCGTGGCCTCGTCGCCCTTGCGTCGCGACAGGATCTCCGTCTTGAGGAGCGCCGCACGCTCCCAGTCGGGCTTCAGCCCCAGCGCGCGGTCGACTTCATCCAGCGGAATGGCGTCGGAGCTGCCGTCCGGGAGTCCGCCGTTGTAGGCCGCCAACGCCACCGCGAAATGCGCTTCGGCGTTCTTGGGATAGGGCTTGGCGAGTTCGCGAACGATTTCGTAGGTCTGCCGCCGGTCCTGCTGGTCGCCGAAGAAGCGATTGAGCTGCAGGAAGATTTCACCGGCCCCTTGTTGGGTCAGTGCGGCATCGGCGAGCAACTTTTCGAGCCGGAGTTTCAGGTCGTTATCGATGCCGAAATCCGGCGCGCCCTTGCCCACGGAACCGGCGGCGAGCGCCGTCAGGACCTGCTTTGGGCGTTCGGCCGCGGAATCGAGCGCCGACCACAGTTTGGCCGACTCCTGCGCGAGCCCGCGCATCCGTGCGGCAAGCGCCACCTCGGTTGCGCGCTGCGCGAGGCGCGGGTCGCGGGTATCGCGCGCCGCCTCGAAATAGGCGCGTGCGGCCAGCGACATCTCGCCCCGCTGCATGGCGACGTCGCCCAGGATCAATCGGTAGAAAGTGTCGGCGCTCAGGCCGTCGCCGGTGGCGCGCGGCGCGGGCACGGGCGTGGCGAGCGGCGCCAGGCCGGGCGAGATCGATTGGGCCTGCGCCGGCCCATGGAGAATGACGGCGAGCGCTGCGGCCAGTGGCAGCAGCAGAAAGGTGCGGGCGTTGTGGGTTGGATTCATGACAGTGATCGGGCAGTCGCGAAGTAGAGGATGGAGGTAGCGGACCGGACAACGTAACCGGCGTGGCGGGACATACAGCAGAGCAAACCGCGCCGCCCGCAACCGACTTTGGTCGATGTTAGGCTATATCCGGCGGTGCAACCAAGCGGACAACGCGAGAACCGGAACGACATGTTCCCGGCCGGGCCGAGCCCGTCAGCGATCCCGCGCCCTCGGCCCCGACGCCACGATTTCAAATCCGCTCCTGCGATCAACCATGCCCGAATTGCCCGAAGTCGAGACAACCCGCCGCGGGGTGGAACCGCATGTGACCGGGCAACGGATTGCGGCACTGCACGTCTACGACAGGCGATTGCGGTGGCCGGTTCCCGGCGACCTGGCGCAGCACCTCGTGGGCGCGACCATCGACCGGGTCGAGCGGCGTAGTAAGTACTTGCTGTTTCGCATAGGTCCAGCCACGTTGCTGGTGCACCTGGGGATGACCGGTAGCCTACGCGTCTTCCACGACACGCCGCCACGCCGCGCACACGACCATGTCGACCTCGTGTTCGACAGCGGGGTGCGGCTGCGCTACAACGATCCGCGCCGGTTCGGCGCGATCCTGTGGCTGCCCGGCGGCGCGCCGCTGCACCCGCTGCTGGCAAGCCTCGGGCCCGAGCCCTTCGATCCGGCGTTCACCGCCGACTACTTCTGGCGCGAAACCCGCCGCCGATCGGCAGCCATCAAACTCGCGCTGATGGACAACCACCTGGTGGTCGGGGTGGGCAACATCTACGCCAACGAAGCGCTGTTTCGCGCGGGCATCCGGCCCATGATCGCCGCCCACCGGCTGTCGCGCCCGCGGCTCGAGCGCCTGGTCGGGTGCATCCGCGCCGTGCTGACGGAGGCCATCGCCAAGGGCGGCAGCACGTTGCGCGACTATGTGGATGCCCTTGGCGATGGCCTCCGTCAGCACGGCGCGGATGCACCCGACCAGGCGCTCGAGCCGCGGGCGCGA
>JBKJSU010000539.1:0-11236 GCA_046594415.1 Casimicrobiaceae bacterium
TTGATCAGCACCTGTTTCACCCGCGTGCGGTCGGCCCGGACGAAATACGGATTGTCGAAGTGGGGAAAGGACACGCTGATATCGCGCTTGCGCGCCTGCGGCTCGATCATGGCCTGGCATTCGCGCACGACTTCAGTGAGCGAGATCGGCTCGAGGGACAGCAGCAGCGTCCCGGATTCGATCTGCGCGAGGTCCAGGATTTCGTTGATCAGTTCGAGCAGGTACCAGCCGGCCTTGAGGATCTGGTCGATGCTTCGCTTCTGTGAAGGCGTCGGCACCGGCGCACCGGAATCCATCAGCTGCGCAAAGCCCAGGATGGCGGAAAGCGGCGTGCGCAGCTCGTGGCTCATGCTGGACAGGAAATCCGACTTGGCGAGACTGGCGCCCTCGGCCACGGCCATGGCCCGTTGCAGGTCCACCTCAACCTGCTTGCGCACGGAATTATCGGTGCCGATCAGCAGGTAGCCGATGACGACGTCTGCATCGTCCCTGAGCGCCGTGATCGACACGATGGCCGGAAAGCGGCTGCCGTCCTTGCAGATGTACGTCAGCTCATAGTTGTCCTCGATGCCGCGTGACGCCTTGAACGCCAGTGCTTCGAAGCCCGGCGCAATGGTGGTGCCGAGTTCGGCGCTCAACGCCCGCGCGCGCGCGCTCACTTCTTCGGGGTCGTGGATATCGCTGGGGCTGATCTTGTTGACGACCTCGTCCGCTTGGTAGCCCAGCATGCGTTCGGCGCCGACGTTGAACAGTTGGATGATGCCTTTTTCGTCAGTGGCGATGATCGAAAAATTGGCGCTGGTTAGAATGGCATTCTGCAGGGCCCCGGTCTTGAGCAAGGCTTCCTGGCGCCGCACTTCGGTGATGCGGGCGGTCTTGCCGACGTCGTCGACCGTGACGAACTCGTTGCCTGATTTGGGCATGGACGGCTTTCACTGGAGCTTGCGACTATCGGGAAACGGAATCCACGGCATCAGGAAATCGCAGCGATGGTTCTGCCTTATCCGAAGATGGTCCCAGTCGCCTCGGGGCGCGTCTGTACGCAAACACACATAGCGCGGCGCTGCGGTGGTCGTGCTACCCCGATTGCGCCGGCGCCGCAGCGTTCCCTTCCGGCTCGTTCATGCCAAGGGCCGATGCACATGCATCGGCCCTTGGTCCTGCTTGCGCTGCCGGTGAGCGGAAGCGGCTAGCCCTTCGGCTTACGGTCGTCGTCGCGCTTCAACTCGTCGGCATCCTTCTTTTTATCGTCCTGCTTGCCGCCACCGGGTTGCTGGTCGGGCCCACGCGGCGCCTTCGATGCAGGTTGCTGCTGCGCAGGAGGCGGTGCGTTAGGTGCTGCCGCCGGTTGCGGAGGCCTTGCAGGCTGCATTTGCGGAGCAGGCGCTGGCGCTGGCATAGCAGGTGGCGGAGCCACGGCACGCGGCTCCGGCGCACGCTGAGGCTGCGGTGCGGGCGGCGGCGCCGGAGCTTGCCCACGCTGCTGCGGGCCGTTGCCCCGTTCCTCACGATTGCCACGTTGTTCAGGATTGCCGCGCTGTTCCGGCGGATTGGCGAGGGGCGCTTGCGGCGCGCCAGGCGTTGGCGCGGCCTGACGAGGCACCGGTGCAGGTGCGACGGCCTCCGCTGGTGCGACCGGACGCGGCGCAGCCTGAGGAGCGGCGGGCGGCGGCGCCATTTGCCGTGGCGCGGGCTGCGGTGCGTCAGCTTGCCGTGCTGTGGGTGGCGCTGGCGCGGCGGCAGGCACCGGCGGTGGGTTCGATTGCCCACGCTGGCCGTCGTTGCCCCGCTGGTCCGGCCGGCCGCGCTGATCTTGCCCGGCGGCAGGTTGGGGCGGCGCCGCATTCATCGAAGGTGCGGCTGCTGCTGGTGCAGGCGCCGGTACCATGGACATCGGCGGCGTGCCATTGGGCTTGCGGTCATCCGACCTGCCGCGCGCATCGCCCGGCCGACCGACCGGTCCCACAGCCGGCGGCACCGCCGTCGGCGCCGCAACTTGTTGGGGTGCAACGACCCGGACCACCGGCGCCTCCGTGGCCGGGGCGGGTTTCAATTGCCGGCGCGCATTGTCGTCCAGGGGCTGGCCCGGCTTGGCGGCAAGTTGTTGCTGCTGGGCGGCGAAGCCGGCCGTGGCAGCGGGGGGTACCGAGCGGGCGACGACGGCGCGCTCGAACGTGCGCTGCGGCGGTTGGTCGCCGGCGCGCGCAGCGCCACGTACGCTGCGTTCGGTCGGTGCCACCGACGGCATCACGGCAACCGGCGCTGCCTGCACCATTTCCTGCGATACGCGCACCGCGGACCGGGATACCGGCTGCGACTGCACGAACACCGTCGTGGGGACGGCGACAACGGCACCGGGCACGCTCTGGTTGGCATAGACCACGTTGGTGACGTTGTTGTTGTAGTAATTGTTGATGACCGTGTTGTTGATCACCGTGTTGCTGCGATTGACGTTCTCGAAATAGCCGCGGCTCACCGCATAGGACGGTCGATAGACATCGCGCGGGCCGAGCGGAAACCAGGCGACGCCGCCGACATTGCCGCTGGAAATGGAAAGCTGGAAATTGTTGCCGCCCACGAATGCAACCAGCGCGGGCGCGTAGTACGCATTGCTGCGCACGGGGCCGGGCACCCAGCCCCACGTGCCACCGAAATTCGCCCAGCGACCGTAGTGCGATACCGCGAAGCCCCAGGGCGCGTCATCAACCCACGTCCAGCCCCAGGGGTCGACCCATGCCCAATGCCCGTCACGGTACGGCGCCCAACCGGCGGCCACGCGGGTCGGAATCCAGACGTTACCGTAGGACGCGTCCACGCGCCACGTGCCGTTGGCATCGAGATCCTGGTAGCCGACCACATCCTGCGACACGAAGCGCGCCGAAACCGACGAATCGTAGCCGCGATCGCGCGCGCTGGCCCAGCGGTCGAAGTCATCGACGCGCGGCATGTCCACATAATCGTATTCGCGCAGGCCGATGCCGAAAAAACGATACGGCTGGCGCGAGTCGATCACATACGACGCGCCTTCGCCATACACGTCGCCCTGGCCCTTGCGCACGACAATCGTCGTGGCGCTGCCATCGGGTTCAACTTCGATCCGGTAGTCGCCGGGTTGGCGCACGGTGAAGGCGAGGTTCGGCGTGGCGATCTCGAATACCTGGTTGGGGTCGAGACGGCGCACGCGGATGCCCAACGTGCCCTGCGTCAACTGCAGCTGCGTGATCCGATTGTCGAGGTTGAGCACGGACAGGCCGGTGCTGGCACTCATGCGAATCATCGCGCCACCCACCTGGATCTCGGCGCGGGCGCCGGCATCCGCCCACAGACGATCGCCGGTGGTCAGCGGACGATTGATCGTGGATTGGATCCAGTCGTTCTCGCCGGCCGGGGAAAAACTCACGGCGCCGTTGACATAGCCCAGGCGCGCCACGCGCGAGGGCGGATCGGCTTCTGCAACGTTGCCCAGCGTCATCAATGCAATGCCGGCGACGAGGGCGAGGTTGCGCAACTTGAAGTGTTTGATGTGCATGGAAATTCCTTGTGTCAGGGATACGAACGCGGCGGTCAGGTGCTGCGCCAGCGTGAGATCGCGTGGAATGCGCGCACTGCGTCAACAACGGGGCAGCGCAGGTATTCGTTGACCGTGCCGATGATCATGACGATGCGCAGAAGTGCCTGCCAGTGCGCGTGAACGCCATTTCCTTGTAGGACATCGCCTCGATTCGTACTCGGCGCAACACCCTTTGTGCGTAAGCGAACAGATAATGCCGCTGCCGCCTGCTACGCTTGTTTCCTGCCTACCTGCCGCAGATGCACCGGTTTCACGGCGCTGCCGCAACGCGAAGAGGATTCCAGGGTTGGATGCGAGCAAGCGCACGCTCATTGCACGATTGCTCGGCATGACGGCGCCGTTCCGCCGCGCCGAAGCGCGTGCCCGGTATACGGATGAAGAGCCGCCGATGCGTGCGGAACTCTTCAGTGCGGACCAGATGGAGCAGCACGGCAAGAAGCTCGCCGTTGCGCACCGGCTGGCGACTCGGCGCGCACCCGACCAGTTGCTTACGCGACTCGATGCCAACGAGAAGGTGCTGGTCGACGTTTGCGCGCTGCTTACGTCCGTCGTCACCGCCAACCGTAGAGTGACCCCCGCGGCCGAATGGCTGCTCGATAATTTCTACCTTGTCGAAGAGCAGATCCGAACGGCCAAGCGGCACTTCCCGCAAGGCTACAGCCGCGAATTGCCGCGGCTTGCGCATGGCCCCTCTGCCGGACTGCCGCGCGTTTACGACCTTGCGTTCGAAGCGATCGCCCACGGCGACGGCAGAATCGACGCCGGCAGCCTGTCCCGCTTCATCGCGGCCTACCAAACGGTGGCGCCCCTCAAGCTGGGCGAGCTGTGGGCCATTCCCATCATGCTGCGGTTGGCGTTGATCGAAAACCTGCGGCGCGTCTGCGTCCGCGTCGCCTCCGGTACGGCCGACCGCAACCGCGCGCATGCGTGGGCCGACCAGATGATGGACGTTGCCGAGAAGGATCCCAACAGCCTGATCCTGGTGCTCGCGGACATGGCGCGCTCGAACCCGCCCATGGTGAGTTCATTCGTGGCCGAACTGGCTCGCCGGTTGCAGGGCCACAGCGCGGCATTGGCATTGCCGCTCACATGGATCGAGCAACGGCTGGCGGAGTCGGGCTTTTCGATCGAGCAACTGGTGCAGCAGGAAACCCAGGATCAGGCCGGCGTCCAGCTGTCGATCAGCAACACCATCGGCAGCCTGCGCTTCCTGGGGTCGATGGACTGGCGGATTTTCGTCGAGACGCTGAGCATCGTCGAGCAGAAATTGCGGGAGGATCCGGGCGGACTCTACGGCCGGATGGATTTTTCAACCCGCGATGGTTACCGCCATGTCGTGGAGGAAATTGCCAAGTGCAGCCACCTTTCCGAAACCGAAGTGGCGCGGAAGGCGATCCAGCTTGCACATCACACGACTGCCGGCCGTGCGGGCTTCGATGGCGACGATGGGCGCACCGCGCACGTCGGGTTCTACCTGGTCGACAAGGGACGGCCGCAACTCGAACGCGCCGCCGAAATTCGCATGCCTCCTGGCAAGGCGGTCTGCCGGGCGGCGCGGCGGGTTCCGCTGTTGCTCTATCTTGGAATCGTTGTACTCGGCACCGCGGCGAGCACTGCGCTGCTGCTGGCGATCGCGCACCACGACGGCATCGCTGGCCCGGCGCTGTTGATGCTCGGGGCGCTGCTGCTGCTGTCCACCAGCCAACTTGCGCTGGGCATGGTGAACTGGTTGGTGACACTCTCGGTGACGCCGCGGCCATTGCCACGGATGGACTTTTCCGGGGGGATTCCGCGGCAGTGGCGGACGCTGGTGGTGGTGCCGACATTGCTTGGCAGCGCGGCCGGCATCGAGGGGCTGGTTGAAGCGCTGGAGGTCCGGTTCCTCGCCAATCGGGACGAGCATCTTCACTTCGGGCTTCTCACCGATTGGCAGGACGCATCCACCGAGACAACGCCCACGGATGCGTCACTGCTTCTGCATGCCCAGCAAGGCATCGAGGAATTGAACAGGAAATATCGGCGTCCGCCCGCGTCTGCTGTAGACGGCGCGACCGGCACCTCCGGCGACATATTTTTCCTGTTTCACCGTCCACGCCGGTGGAACCCGCAGGAGCGGGTGTGGATGGGGTATGAGCGCAAACGCGGCAAGCTGGCGGACCTCAATGCTTTCCTCCGCGGCCGCGGCAGCGACCGCTTCGCACTGGTCGTCGGCGATGCCACGGAGTTGTCGGGTGTGCAATACGTGATCACGCTCGACACCGACACGCAACTGCCGCGCGATGCCGCGCGACAATTCGTCGGCGTGATGGCGCATCCCCTCAATCGCGCGCGCTTCGGCACTGCGGCAAAGCACAAGGGCAGCGAACTGGTGACGGAGGGCTACGGGATACTGCAGCCACGGGTCAGCATCAGCCTGCCGGGCGCGAATCGATCATGGTATGCGCGCATGCACGGTGGGGATCCGGGCGTCGATCCGTATACGCGCGCAGTTTCCGACGTCTATCAGGATGTGTTCGGCGAAGGTTCGTTCATCGGCAAGGGAATCTACGACGTCGACGCCTTCGAGCGGGCCGTCGGCTATCGCTTTCCCGAACAAAGAATCCTCAGCCACGACCTGCTTGAAGGTTGTTACGCGCGTTCTGCATTGCTCTCCGACGTGCAGTTGTACGAGGACTATCCGTCGACCGTGAGCGCGGACATCGCTCGCCGGCACCGGTGGATTCGCGGCGACTGGCAGCTGGTGGGCTGGCTGCTGCCCTTCGTGCCCGGACCCGGCAAGCGGCGGCTGAGAAATCCGCTGTCGGCGCTCTCGCTGTGGAAACTGTTCGACAACCTGCGCCGCAGCCTGGTTCCGGCGGGGCTGACGTTGCTGCTGGTGCTCGGGTGGACGGTGCTGCCCAATGACTCGCTGTGGACGCTGCTGGTCATCGCGATCCTCTGGCTGCCGTCGGCGAGCGCCGGTATCGTCGACCTGTTGCGCAAGCCGGATGAAGTGCTGTGGCGCCAACACCTCGCTGCGGCCGCGGATGACGCCGGCCTCCACGCCGTGCAAACGTTGGTGGCGATCGCCTTTCTCCCCTATGAGGCCACCGTCAATCTCGATGCCATCGCGCGTACTGCGTGGCGGATGTTGTTCACCCATCGACGGCTGCTCGAGTGGAATCCATCCGTTGCCGACGACGCTCCCCGATCGCGCATTGACGACAGCGGACGCCGCTTCGCCTTGGGCGCGTCCGTTCAAGCCATGTGGATTGCGCCGGTCATTGCCATGGGCACGGCAGCAGGACTGGCTGCGTATTCGCCATCCGCCCTTGCCGCGGCGTGGCCGATCCTGTTCCTGTGGTGGATCTCGCCGGTCATAGCGTGGTGGTTGAGCCGTCCGCAGGTTCGTCGGGAGGCACGGCTGTCCGTGGACCAGACCACCTTCCTGCGCAAGCTGGCGCGGCGAACCTGGGCGTTCTTCGACACCTTCGTCGGGCCGGAGGACCATTGGTTGCCACCGGACAACTTCCAGGAACATCCGGTGGCCACGATCGCGCATCGAACGTCGCCGACGAACATGGGCCTGGCATTGCTGGCCAACCTGACCGCGTACGACTTCGGCTACATCCCCGCCGGGGAGTTCCTGCTGCGCACGGCCAATGCCATCGACACGATGCAGGCGATGGAACGACACGAAGGGCATTTCTACAATTGGTATGACACGCTGACCTGCAGGCCGCTGCCGCCGCTGTATGTGTCGGCAGTGGACAGCGGCAACCTTGCCGGGCACCTGATGACGCTGCGGCCGGGGTTGCTCGCATTGGTGGATGAACGCATCCTGGTGTTGCAATCGTTCGAGGGCCTGAGCGACACGCTGCATGCGCTCACCGATGCCATCGGCGGCGCGCTGCCGGCACCGCTTCTGCGCCTGCAGCGGGATCTGGAAACCGCCTACGACTCGCGACCCGCGACGATCGTGGCGGCGCGCCTCTGGCTTGACCGGTTCGACGCCAATGTCGCCGCGGTCAGCACACTTTACCCTCGCGCGGATCCCGGCGACGCTGCGGCACCGGTCAGTGAAGCGACCTTCTGGGCCGATGCGTTGGTCCGCCAATGCCGGATGCTGCGGGACGAGCTGGCATGGCTTGCGCCGTGGAGCACATTGCCGGCGCCGCCGCGCGGTTTGGCCGACCTGATCGACGGGTTCGGGATTCCGACGTTGCGCCAACTGGTCGGTTTCGCCCATGCAACGCTGCCGTTGATAGAGCGCCGGCGTCATGCCGATATTTCGGTGGCCGCTGGCGAATGGCTCGACGCACTGGCGCGCGCGGTCACCCTGGCCAGCGAACGCGCCGCCGCACGAATCGGGCAGATCGAGCGCCTGGCCTTCCACTGCGAGGAACTCTCGCGCATGGAATACGACTTTCTCTATGACGGGGCACGGCACCTGCTGGCCATCGGCTATAACGTCGACGAGCACCGGCGCGATCCGAGTTATTACGACCTGCTCGCCTCGGAGGCACGATTCACGAGTTTCGTGGCCATCGCGCAGGGACAGCTACCGCAGGAAAACTGGTTTGCATTGGGACGCCTGCTCACCACCACCGGCGGGGAATCGGTGCTGCTGTCGTGGAGCGGCTCCATGTTCGAATACCTGATGCCGATGCTGGTGATGCCCACCTACGACAACACGTTGCTCGACCAGACATGTCGCGCGACGGTGGCGCGGCAGATCGCGTATGGCAAGCAGCGCGGCGTGCCTTGGGGCATTTCGGAGTCGGGTTACAACGCGGTCGATACGCACCTGAACTACCAGTATCGGGCCTTCGGTGTGCCCGGCCTCGGGCTGAAACGCGGGCTGGCCGAGGACTTGGTCGTGACGCCCTATGCGTCGGCGCTGGCGTTGCTGGTGGCGCCGGAGGCATCGTGCCTCAACCTCCAGCGGCTGGCAGCGGAAGGGCTGGCCGGGCGCTTCGGCCTGTATGAGGCCGTCGACTACACCAGCGCGCGCATCCAGCGCGGACAAACCAGTGCGGTCATACGTTCATTCATGGCGCATCACCAGGGGATGATCCTGCTGTCGCTGGCCCACCTGCTGCTGACGCGGCCGATGCAACGACGCTTCGAGTCGGACCCGCAGTTCAAGGCCACGCTGCTGCTGCTGCAGGAGCGGCCGCCAAAATCGGTCGCGGTCTACGCACAACCCGCCGAACTTTCCGCCATTCGCGGCCTCGCCGAAGGCCCGGAGCCGCCGGTTCGCGTGATCACGAGCCCCAATACGACGATTCCGGAAGTGCAGCTGCTATCGAATGGCCGCTACCATGTCATGGTCACGAATGCAGGCGGTGGCAGCAGCCGCTGGAAGGACCTCGCCGTTACGCGCTGGCGCGAGGACAGCACCTGCGACAATTGGGGCACGTTCTGCTATATCCGCGATGTTGCGACCGGCGAGTTCTGGTCTGCCGCGCACCAGCCCACGCTCAAGCGGCCGACGCATTACGAAGCCATATTCACCGAAGCCCGCGCCGAGTTTCGCCGGCACGACAACGACTTCGAAACCCACACCGAGATCGTCGTATCGCCCGAGGACGATATCGAGTTGCGCCGGCTGCGCATCACCAACCGGTCGCGGACACGGCGCACGATCGATGTCACGAGCTATGCGGAAGTCGCGCTGGCGCCGCCGGCCGCGGACGCGCTGCATCCGGCGTTCTCCAATCTGTTCGTGCAGACCGAGATCGTCGCGCAGCGGCAGGCCCTGCTATGCACCAGGCGACCCCGTTCGCGCGACGAGCATGCGCCGTGGATGTTCCACCTGATGGCGGTCCACGGCCCGACCTCGCAGGAGGTTTCCTACGAGACCGATCGCATGGCCTTCATCGGCCGGGGGCGCACCGTGGCCGCGCCGCAGGCCATGACCACCGCCGGGCCGCTTGGCGGCAGCCAGGGCTCCGTCCTGGACCCCATCGTGGCCGTCCGTCATCGAATCACACTGGACCCGTTGCAAACGGCAACAATCGATATTGCGTCAGGCATCGCCGACACGCGCGACGTCGCGTTGGGCCTCGTCGAAAAATATCAGGACCGCCATCTTGCGGACCGCGTATTTGAGCTGGCCTGGACGCACAGCTGGGTGACGTTGCGGCAGATCAACGCCACTGAATCCGACGCGCAGCTGTACTCGCGCCTCGCGGGTTCGGTCATTTATGCCAATGCGTCGCTGCGCGCAGAGCCCCAGGTGCTGCTGCGGAACCGCCGCGGGCAGTCCGGCCTGTGGAGCTACGCGATCTCGGGCGACCTGCCGATCGTGCTGCTGCAGATCGGCGATGCCGCGAACATCGACCTCGTGCGCCGGATGGTGCAGGCCCACGCCTATTGGCGGTTGAAAGGGTTGGCGGTGGACCTCGTGATCTGGAACGAGGATCGCGGCGGCTACCGGCAGGTCCTGCAGGATCAGATCATGGGTCTCCTCGCCGCCGGCGTCGAAGCGCACGTGATGGATCGGCCGGGCGGAATCTTCGTCCGGCGCGCGGAGCAGATTGCGGACGAGGATCGCATCCTGCTGCAGTCCGTCGCCCGCGCCATCATCACCGACCGCCGCGGAAGCCTCGTGGAACAAGTCTCCCGTCGCGGTCCTGCGGAAGTGCGGATCCCCCGACTGGTGCCGACCCGGCCGCGCCGCGCTGACGTACCTCCCGCGCCCCAGCCTTCGCGCGAACTGATCCTTGCCAATGGCCTCGGGGGATTCACGCCCGATGGCAGCGAGTACGTCATCACCATTGCGGGCGGCCAGACGACGCCCGCGCCGTGGTCCAACGTGCTGGCCAACCCCGGCTTCGGGACGGTGATCTCGGAGAGCGGTCTCGCCTACACGTGGAGCGAGAATGCCCACGAATTCAGGTTGAGCCCCTGGCACAACGATCCCGTAAGCGATGCCAGTGGCGAGGCACTCTTCCTGCGCGACGAGGAGTCCGGGCACTTCTGGTCCCCGGCGGCGCTGCCGGTTCGCGGCGCCGGCACCTATGTCACGCGCCACGGCTTTGGCTACAGCATTTTCGAGCACGAGGAAGATGGTATCCATTCCGAATTGTGCGTCTACGTGGCGATCGACGCTGCGGTCAAATTTTCGGTGTTGAAGATTCGCAATGCGTCGGGGCGCACGCGCCGGCTTTCGGCGACCGGCTACGTGGAGTGGGTGCTGGGTGACCTGCGGCCGAAGACCACGATGCACGTGATCACCGAGACCGACCCCAGGACCGGCGCGCTGCTGGCGCGCAATTCGTACAACAACGAATTCCCGGACCGGATTGCGTTCTTCGATGTCGAGGATCCGGCGCGCAGCCTCACCGGCGACCGCGCCGAATTTATCGGGCGCAACGGCACGCTGCGCAATCCGGCGGCCATGGCGCGCGCACGGCTTTCCGGCAGGGTGGGCGCGGCGCTCGATCCGTGCGCGGCGATCCAGGTTCCATTCGAACTGACGGACGGTGACGAGCGGGAGATCGTGTTCAGGCTCGGCGTGGGACGCAACGCCGCGGACGCCGGCAATCTCGTGCAACGCTTCCGCACCCCGGGCGCGGCGCAAGGTGCGCTGGAGGCCGTCCACGCGCACTGGTCGCGCACGCTTGGTGCGGTGCAGGTGGACACCCCGGATGCATCGCTCAATGTGCTGGCCAATGGCTG